>JAGYNF010000211.1 GCA_018400215.1 Cyanobium sp. M55B138
TCAGCATATCATGCTCTAGCAATATATTATGGAATAAAAATGCTTGGTGAATTTCTTGGAGAAGATGATGAAGGAAAAATAGATGCAGCTGCAAAAGCTGCATCAATAGGATATTTTGCCGCCATCTCTTTAACAAAAGCGGGATCTTTGACTGCAATCGAACCCGCGCGGCGATTGAGCGGGCCGCCCAGCTGGCCGAAGCCAGCGGCTTCATCGATGCCCTGCCCCAGCGCTACGACACGGTGGTGGGCGAGCGGGGCCAGCGGCTCAGTGGCGGCCAGCGCCAGCGCATCGCCCTGGCCCGGGCCATCCTCAAAAATCCGCCGGTGCTGATCCTCGATGAGGCCACCGCGGCGGTGGACAACGACACCGAGGCCGCCATCCAGCGCTCCCTTGATCTGATCACCGCCGAGCGCACCACCCTGGTGATCGCCCACCGGCTCTCCACCGTGCGCCACGCCGATCGGATCGTGGTGATGGAGCAGGGCCGGATCGTGGAGAGCGGCCGCCATGAGCAGCTGATCGCCGCCGACGGCGCCTATGCCAACCTCTGGCGGGTGCAGGCGGGCCTGCGCAGCGGCGAGCGATTGTCCCTGTGAACACAAGCCCGAGCCTTGCCATGCAATAGCGTTGGGGCGATGAGCAGTCCCTCGGCCCGGCGGCCCCGAAAGCGAGGTCAGCGCGGGCCCGTGCTGTTGGCGGTCGCCCTTGGCCTGGGCGGCGGTTTAGTCCTGTCGATGCCCCTGGCCAACTGGCTCAACGATGCGGATCTGATCGAGAATCCGCGCATCACCAACCCTTTCGCCGCCTGGAGTCGGGTGGGCGACCAGGACATCCTGTTGCTCGGCACCGATGAGGCCGGGGGGCTCACCGATGTGATCGCCAGCGTGCGCATCGACGGCGGCACCACCAAAGTGATCCAGATCCCGCGGGACAGCTACATCGAACCCGAGGGCTATGGCCCCCACAAGGTGAATGCCCTCTACCCCCTGGGGGGCACCGAGCTGGCCAAGCGGGAGCTGTCGCGCAAATTGGGGCGACCGATCACCCACCACGTGGTGGTGAACCTGGCCTCCATCCGGCGGGTGGCCGATGCCATCGGCGGCATTGAGGTGGATGTGCCCAAGCGCATGTATTACGTCGACAACAGCCAGGGCCTGCTGATCGACCTGCAGCCCGGGGTGCAGACGCTCAAGGGCCGGGATCTGGAGGGGTTCCTGCGCTTCCGCCACGATGAGATGGGCGACATCGGCCGCATCGAGCGCCAACAGCTCGCCCTCCATGCCCTGTTCCGCAAGCTCACCCGCCCCGATCAGCTGGTGCGGCTGCCGATGCTCCTGGCCATGGTGGGCAAGGATGTGGAAACCGACCTGGGCCCCATGGAGCTCGGGGGCCTGATCACGGCCATGGGCGCCACCAAGCTGGATGTGGAGCGGCTGGATGGTTCCCCCTTCATGTTGAACGGCATCAGCTATTGGGAGGCCGCCTGGCCCGACCCCCGCGAAGGGCACAGCAATCGCGATGAGTTTGACGGTCGATACGTGTATTGAAATCTGCCCCCGTGATTGATGCCGGGCTCATACGCAACAGCCTCAAGTTGTTCGTGGCTGTGTTCATCACCGCGGCAATCGCCTCCTGGACCGAGCGCATTCAGTTTCTCTGGTACCCCCTAATGGCGGTGGTGATCGTGGTCGATGACAACGACGATCACACCCTTCAGGCAGCCACCAGCCGCATCCTGGGCACGGTGATGGGAGGCCTGATCACCTTCCTGGTGCACACGCTGCTGAGCGGCTGGATCGGCGTGCTGGTGTCGTTGCTGGTGATGATTCCGGTGCTGCAACGGCTGGGTTGGCAGAGCGCCCTGGGCACCGCCGGCCTCACCGCCGTGATGTTCCTGATGATTCCAAGCCACGCGTCCCTCAACTGGGATTACGTGTTCAACCGCGGCCTCGACACCGTGGTGGGCTGCGTGGTGGCGTTGCTGGTGGGCCTGCTGTTTTGGCCGCACAGCAGCAACAACGAACTCACAGCCGCCGATCGCCGCCTGCGCCGGTCGCTGCAAACCCAGCTGCAGGCCTACAGCGACTGGCTGGGCCACCGGCGATCCCGGCCCCCACCGCTCGATCCAGCACCGCTCACCAACGACCTGCAGCGCATGGAGCAACTGGTGGCCCGGGAGCGCAGCGGCCCCCGCCATCAGGCCCTCAAACGCAACGGCTGGGAGCAGCGGCTGCGGCTCTGGCAGCTGGCCCACTTTCACTGGATCGCCTGGGAGCGACTGATGGCCGGGCTGCCGGAGCAACCAAGCCTGAAGGCCGATCCCCTGCGGCATGCCGTCGGGGAGCTGCAGCGTCAATTCAGCGAAGACCCCACGCCCACACCGAGGCGCCAGCCCGAGCGCTGGCAGCAGCTGGCCCAGCAGCTGCAGCTGCCGCTGCTGCCGCTGCTGGCCCTGGCGGAGGAAGCACGGCCGCTGCATGCCTGCCTGGGCGGGCTGAACCGGTTGGCCCCGCCGTGAGCAACCGCAATGCCCTGCGCACCGCCTTCACCGCCGGCCTGGGCAACGCCTTCGCCAGCATGTCTGGGGTGAGCTTCGGCCAATACGTGGCCCTGACGGTGCTGGCGGTCTCCACCGGCACCTATGGCGGTGCGCTGGCCCTGGGGCGCCAGCGCCTGCTGGGCACGGTGCTCGGTTCGCTGCTGCTGCTGGTCGGCTACGAGAGCTTGCACGGTCTGCCGATGCCGCTGGGGCTTGCCATCACCCTCGGCGCCCTGCGCCTGTTGGGCGGGCTACTCAAGCTGCAGGTTGGCTACAAGGTGGGCGGCATGATCATCGTGATGGGCTGGCTCGTGCACGATGGGGGTCTGGCCACCTG
>JAGYNF010000212.1 GCA_018400215.1 Cyanobium sp. M55B138
AAACCGTCGCTCTATCCGGCTGAGCTACAGCCCCAGGGCCGGGCCATCGGCCGCGGCTTCGGCATTATCGGCCACCGGCCCAGCGGCAGCGATGATGGCGATGGAAAGCAGGCGAGGTGATCGCGATCGAAAGGCTGTTGGGCTCCGGCTCGGCAGCCCGTTCGGTTGAGGAAAGTCCGGGCTCCCCAATGGCCAGGCTTGCTGGGTAACGCCCAGTGCGGGTGACCGTGAGGAGAGTGCCACAGAAACACACCGCCGATGGCCCGCAGGGGCAACCCTGTGGGATCAGGTAAGGGTGCAAAGGTGCGGTAAGAGCGCACCAGCAGCATCGAGAGGTGCTGGCTCGGTAAACCCCGGCTGGGAGCAAGGCCCAGGGACAACGGTTGGCCATGACACCCGTCCCGACCCAAGTGCGCCGCTCGAGGCCGCCGGCAACGGCGGTCCCAGACAGATGATCACCCCCCAGCCCGGCTCCGGCCGGCACCTGGGAGAACAGAACCCGGCTTACGTCCTGCTTTCCACCCCCTGTCCCCTGGCTTGATTGCCCCCAGCCGTGCTCCCCGCCCGCCGCCGCCAGCTGCTTGCGTTCCTGGCTGAGCTGGGACTGGACCCGACCACCCCGGAGGGTCCGGGCAGCAGCGCCGCGGTCCTGGCCCCGATCGACGAGGCCCTCACCCACACCTCAGCCCGCCTGGGCCGGCACCACGAACGCCTGGAATTCCTGGGCGACGCGGTGCTGCGCCTGGCCGCCTCCGAATTCTTGGCACAGCACCACGGCAAGCTCTCCGTGGGGCGCCACTCCGCCCTGCGGGCCCAGCTGGTGAGCGACCGCTGGCTGGCGGAACTGGCCGCCCAGTGCGGCCTGGAGCAGGTGTGGCAGATCGGCGCGATGGCAGCGGGGGACCGGGCCGGTCGAGCGACGGTGCGGGCCGAGCTCTGTGAGGCCCTGATCGGGGCCGTCTACCAGGTTTGGGGAGGGCCCCAGGGCGGCCTGGTCGCCGTTCGGCGCTGGCTCACCCCCCACTGGCAGCGCAGCAGCCGCGAGCTGCTCGACGATCCAGATCGCCACAACTGGAAAACGGTGCTGCAGGAGTGGAGCCAGGGCCGCAACCTGGGCCTGCCGACCTACGGGTGCCTGCAGGTGAGCAAGGAGCATGGCGACCCCCGGCGCTTCCACTGCACCATCAGCCTGCAGGTGCAACCCCCACCCGCCGGCCCCGTCACCCGGGAGGGCTGGGGGCCATCGCGGCGGGCGGCGGAACAGGAGGCCGCCCGACTGCTGCTGGAGGTGATCAGGCCTGTTGCAACAGGTTGAGGGGGATGGTCACCAGCTTGTCCCAGTTGCCACCTTCAAACAACACGGCGGCCCGATCACCACTGATCCGCTGCACAAAGCCGCGGTAGCCGTTGTAGATCGAGCGGAGATCCCGCACCACCACGGTGGAGCCGGGCAGGATCGGCAGGTCGGCCATGGCGAAGGTGCTGAGGGGGCTGAGAGGAAGCTGCTACCGGGCGCCGGGATGGCGTGGCTTCATTATCAGGGGCAGAGCGCGGGGCTGGCTGGCATGGCAGAGGGGTCGGAGGCGGGGCTGGCCCAGGGGCCAGAGGAATTGCTGGTGGTGGGCCGGCTGGTGGCGCCCCAGGGGCTGCGGGGGGAACTGCGGGTCCTGCCCCTCAGCGACTTTCCGCAGCGCTTCACCCGGGCGGGGGGCCGCTGGCTGCAGCGCCAGGGGGGCGCCGCCCGCCCCGTCACCCTGCTGGGGGGCCGCCCCCTGCCGGGCAAGGGCCTGTTTGTGGTGCGGCTGGAGGGCATTGACAGCCGCGAGGCCGCCGAAGCGGTGGTGGGGGAGGAGCTGCTGGTGCGTGCCAGTGACCGCCCCAAGCTGGCCAGGGGCGAATTCCACCTGATGGACCTGGTGGGCCTGGAGGTGCGACTGCTCGCCAGCGGTGAACCCCTCGGCTCCGTCACCAACCTCCTGCATGCCGGCAACGACCTGCTGGATGTGCAGCTCAACGGAGAGCACGGCGACCGCAGAATCTTGATCCCCTTCGTGGAGGCGATCGTGCCCCGGGTGGAGCTCGAGGAGGGCTGGATCGGCATCACCCCACCCCCTGGCCTGCTCGAACTCTGAACCGCCGAACAGCCAGGGGAGCGGAGATGCGCGAATCTGGGTCTAATCACATCGCCATGGCCATGGCCCCCAGCACCCAGGCCCCCCATAGCCAGCCCCCCAGCAACCTGGTGCCCGTGATCCTGTGTGGCGGCACGGGCACGCGGCTGTGGCCCCTGTCACGGGCCAGCTACCCCAAGCAGTACTGGGCCCTGGCCAGCAACACCGACGACACCCTGCTGCAACAGACCCAGCAGCGGCTCGCCGGGCTGCCCGGCCTGGCGCCACCGCTGCTGATCTGCAATGAGGACCACCGCTTCATCGTGGCCGAACAGATGCGCCAGATCGGCGTGGAGCCGGCCGCCATCCTGCTGGAGCCGATCGGCCGCAACACCGCCCCGGCCGTTGCGGTGGCAGCCCTGCAGGCCACCGCCCTGGGCGCTGACCCCCTGCTGCTGGTGTTGGCGGCCGACCACGTGATCCGCGACGCCGACCGCTTCTGCGCCACCGTGACGGCGGGCCTGGCCGCCGCCGAGGCGGGCCAGCTGGTGACCTTCGGCATCGTGCCCACCGCGCCGGAGACCGGCTATGGCTACATCGAGGCCGCCGAGAGCCTCAGCGGTGCCGAGGTGCCCGTGCCGATCGCCCGCTTTGTCGAGAAGCCGGACCGGGCCACGGCCGAACAGTTCCTGGCCACGGGCCGCTTCACCTGGAACAGCGGCATGTTCCTGTTCAGGGCCAGCGCCATCCTGGCCGAACTGGTTTCCA
>JAGYNF010000213.1 GCA_018400215.1 Cyanobium sp. M55B138
CTGCCGGCAGCACGCTCTCGCGGTAGGCGGCGTCCTGCTCTTCGAACAACTCCACGCAGGGCATCGACACCACCCGCACGTTCTTGCCCTCGGCCCGCAGCTGGGCTGCCGCTTTGGTGCAGAGTTCCAGTTCGGTGCCGGTGCCGATCAGGATCAGCTCGGGGCTGCCGTTGCTGTCTTCGAGGATGTAGCCCCCTTTGGCCACGGCGGCAGGGCTGGACCCCGCCTGGTTGGCCATCGCCTGGCGGCTGAGGATCAGCACGGTGGGGCGCTTGCGGTTCGTGACCGCCACCTGGTAGGCGCCGCTGGTCTCGTTGCCGTCACCGGGACGGATCACCAACAGGTTGGGCAGGGCCCGCAGGCCAGCCAGGGTTTCGATCGGCTGGTGGGTGGGGCCGTCCTCCCCGAGGCCGATTGAGTCGTGGGTGAGCACGTAGATCACACCCAGCTCGCTGAGGGCCGAGAGGCGCATGGCCCCCACCATGTAGCCGGCGAACACGGCGAAGGTGCCGCCATAGGGGATCAGGCCGCTGTCGTGGTAGCAGAGGCCATTGAGGATCGCCGCCATGGCGTGCTCGCGCACGCCGAAGTGCAGGTAGCGGTTGGCCTCGGAGCCCTTCTGGAACCCCTTCTCGCCCTTGATGTCGGTGAGGTTGGAGTGGGTGAGGTCGGCCGAGCCGCCGATCAGCTCCGGCAGGTTGGGGCCGATGGCGTTGAGGCAGTTGTAGGAGTGCTGGCGGGTGGCCAGGCCCTTGTCGTCGGCGCCGTAGCTGGGCAGGTCAGCATCCCAGCCCTGGGGCAGTTCACCGCGCAGCTGGCGCTCAAACTGGGCGGCTTCAGCGGGATACTTGGCCCGGTAATCGGCCAGGACGCTGTTCCACTCCGCTTCGGCGTTGGCACCGCGACCGAGGGCCTGGCGCCAGTGGTCGTAGGCCTCCTGGGGCACTTCAAAGGGGCCGTAGCTCCAGTTGAGGTTCTTGCGGGTGAGATCGGCCTCCTCGGCACCGAGGGCGGCACCGTGCACCCCGGCTGTGTTGGCCTTGTTGGGGGAGCCGTAGCCGATGGTGGTGGTGACCTTGATCAGGCTTGGCTTGTCGGTGACCGCCTTGGCGGCTTCGATCGCCCGGGCGATGCCCTCCACATCGGTGTTGCCATCGGCCACGTGCTGCACATGCCAGCCGTAGGCCTCGTAGCGCTTCAGCACATCCTCGGTGAAGGAAACGTTGGTGTTCCCGTCGATGGTGATGTGGTTGTCGTCGTAGAGGGCGATCAGCTTGCCCAGGCCCAGGTGGCCGGCCAGGGAGGCGGCTTCGCTGCTCACCCCCTCCTGGTTGCAGCCGTCACCCATGAGCACATAGGTGGTGTGGTCAACGAGCTTGCAGTCGGGCTTGTTGAACTTGGCGGCCAGGTGGGCTTCAGCCATGGCCAGGCCCACGGCGTTGGCGATGCCCTGACCCAGGGGCCCGGTGGTGACCTCCACGCCTGGCGTCTCGAAGGTTTCCGGGTGGCCGGGGGTCTTTGAACCCCACTGGCGGAACTGCTTGATGTCCTCGATCGTGACCGAGTCGTAGCCGCTCAGGTGCAGCAACGCATACAGCAACATGCAGCCGTGGCCGGCCGAGAGCACGAAGCGGTCACGGTTGAACCACTTGGGATTTTTGGGGTTGTGCTTGAGCGTTTTGTCCCAAAGGGCGTAGGCCAGGGGGGCACAACCCATCGGCAGCCCCGGATGGCCGGAGTTCGACTTATTGATCGCGTCGACGGCCAGAAAGCGGATGCTGTTGATGCACAGCGTCTCGAGCTGGCTGGCGGAGGACGTCGGGGAGGAGGGGGCGGCGACCATCAGTGGGGAGCGAGGGATTCAGGGGATTGCAGTCGTGGTTGGGAGCTAACGCGGTATCAGCTCATGCGGCGAAATGCCAGACAGACGTTGTGGCCGCCAAATCCAAAGGAATTGGAGAGCACCACATCGAGCTTGAGGCTTCGGGCATGGTTGGGCACGACATCCAGATCACAGGCCGGATCCGGAGTGGTGTAGTTGATCGTAGGCGGCACCACCCCATGCTCCATCGCCAGGATTGCCGCCACCGCTTCGATGCCACCACTACCACCCAGCAGGTGGCCGGTCATCGACTTGGTTGAGCTCACCGGAACGGTCTCGGCCCGCTGCCCGAGGGCGCTCTTGATGGCTGAGGTCTCGTTGCTGTCGTTGGCCTGGGTGCTGGTGCCGTGGGCATTGACGTAGTCGACTTGCTCCGGCTCCAGTCGCGCGTCCTGGAGGGCGAGGCGCATGGCCTCTGCCCCGCCCACGCCGCCAGGCGAGGGGGAGGTGATGTGGTGGGCGTCACAGGTCATGCCGTAGCCCACGATCTCTCCCAGGATCTGGGCGTTGCGAGCCCGGGCATGGTCGAGGCTCTCGATCACCAGAATTCCAGACCCCTCACCGATGACGAAACCATTGCGATTGGCATCGAAGGGGCGGCTGGCGGTGGCTGGGTCGTCATTGCGGAAGGACAGCGCCTTGGCGCTGGCAAATCCGGCCACCCCCAGTGGCGTGATGGCCGATTCAGCCCCGCCGCACACCATGACGTCGGCAAGACCCATCTGGATCAGCCGGAAGGCATCACCAATGGCATTTGAGCCGGCGGCACAGGCGGTGGCAACGGCACTGCTGGGGCCCTTGGCGCCGAGGGCGATGGCCGTCAGCCCCGTCGCCATGTTGGGGATCATCATCGGCACGCAGAACGGGCTGACCCGGTCTGGGCCCCGGTCCGCCAGGACATGGACGGATTTGCCTGGGTTATACAGCTTTTCCTGCTGGGCCAGCTGCAGGGCCGCTGTGGTTTTACCGGTG
>JAGYNF010000214.1 GCA_018400215.1 Cyanobium sp. M55B138
AATCACTGGATTTGGTTCGGCGGCAACGAACGACTCGACTTGATTTAAGTTTTCGGAGTATGCTTGGCTATCGACATCAAAGGGTAGCGCGTTAAAATTGGTTGATCGAATAGGATAAAGATTGAGCATTGCAAAGCCGTTGAATCCATGCCGTCTTGCGATGCCTTCCACCTTTGCGACTGTCGTGTCTGATTTTTCTTGGGTTGCTGTGCTGGGATTCAGGCCAATCGTGAGTAGATGTCAACCATGATGATGGTCGAGGCCTGTTCAGCAATCCAGGCACGAGCGGCGCTCGGTGTCGCTGATGTCGCCGCGCTCGCGCTGCCACTGGCGGCGGCGCAGGTGCTCGTAGGCGCTGCAGAACTCTTCGCCGAGGGCCTGGCGCAACAGGGTGTCGGCGGCGAAGGCGTCGAGGGCTTCGCCCAGGTCGGCGGGGAGCCGCTGGCAGTCGCCTGGCCCCAGGGGGTTGGCGTAGTTGTCGTTGTCTTGGCGGGGGCCGGGGTCGAGCTGGCGCGTGATGCCATCGAGGCCCGCCGCCAGGATGGCCGCCTGCAGCAGGTAGGGGTGGGTGGAGCCATCGGGCAGGCGCAGCTCCAGGCGCTGGCTGTCGGGGATGCGCACCATGTGGGTGCGGTTGTTGCCGGTGTAGCTGATGCCGCCCGGGCTCCAGGTGGCGCCGGAGGTGGTGGGTGGCGCCGCCAGGCGGCGGTAGCTGTTCACCGTGGGGTTGGTGATCGCGCACAGGGCCGGGGCGTGGGCGATTAGGCCACCGATGAACTGGTAGGCCAGCGGCGAAAGACCCAGGGCGCCAGCGGGATCGTGGAACAGGTTCTGGCCGGCTGAGGCCGTGCCTTCCGCCCCCCAGAGGGAGAGGTGGGTGTGGCAGCCGTTACCGGTGAGGGCGGCGAACGGCTTGGCCATGAAGCTGGCGCGCAGGCCCTGCTGCTCGGCCATCGCCTTCACCATCACTTTGAAAAAGGCGTGGCGATCGGCGGTGCTGAGGGCATCGGCGAAGGTCCAGTTGATTTCGAACTGGCCGTTGGCGTCCTCGTGGTCGGCCTGGTAGGGCCCCCAGCCCAGCCGGTCCATCGCCGTGAGCAGGGGGCCGATCAGCTCGAACTGCCGCATTAGGGCCAGCTGGTCGTAGCAGGGTTTCTCCTGGTGGTCGGCCGTGTCGGCGATGGCGGCGCCGTTGGGGCTGAGCAGGAAGAACTCGGCCTCCACGCCGCTGCGCAGTTCAAAACCGAGCGCGTTGGCCCGTTGCTGCTGCTGGCGCAGCAGCCGGCGCGGGCACTGGGCCATCGGCGTGCCATTGAGGGTGAGTTCGGCCGCCATCCAGCCCACGCCGCTCTGCCAGGGCAGGGCGGTGAGGCTGGCCGGATCGGGGATCGCCAACACGTCGCCATCGGCGGGCGAGAGGTCCAGCCAGGCGGCAAAGCCGGCAAAGCCGGCACCATCGCTGGCCATGGCGGCGGCGGCCGAGGCGGGCACCAACTTGGCCCGCTGGATGCCGAACAGGTCGGTGAAGGAGATCAGCACGAACTGCAGATCGAGCGCCTGCAGGCGGCTGGCGAGATCAGACATGGGGCGTTTGCTGGAGGAGGGTGTCGACGATCTGGCGCAGCTGCTCCTGCTCGGGCGGGCTGCTGTGGGGGTTGCCGGCGCGGTGGCCCAGCTCCGACTCGATGCGGTGGAAGTCGGCACCGGGAATGGCCTCGGCGTCGGCCTGCAGGTCGGCCGGGGGGAAGTAGAGGTCGTGGCTGCCGGCCACCACGGCGGTGCGGGCCCGGATCTGGCTGAGGCTGGCGGCCACGTCATGGGCGAGCCAGGTGTCGAGCATGGCGATCAGGTCGCGCGGGTCGTGGCGCTGGTAGTGGGGCAGCCACTGCCGCTCCACGTGCTCCCCCACCGGTTCGGCGATGGTGCGGAAGAAGGGCTGGCTGGCGGCCCAGCTGGCGTAGATCAGCGCAAAGGTGCGCAGCCCCTGCTCGGGCGGCGCGTCGAAGCCGCCCCCGGTCCAGTGGCGGTCGGCGGTGAGGGCCTGGCGCAGGCTGAGGCAGAACAGGCGGTTGTGGGGGGAGGTGCGGGCCGTGCCGCCCACGCAGCAGATCCGCTCCACCAGCTGCGGGTGGTCCACCGCCCACTGGTAGGCCTGCTGGGCCCCCATCGACCAGCCGTAGATCAGTGGGATGCGCTCCACGCCGAACACCTCCTGCAGCATGCGGCGCTGGGCGGCCACGTTGTCGTGGTGGCGCACCAACCAGCCCTGCTCCGCCAGGCCCATGGCGCTGTTGCTCGGGCTGCTGGAGGCGCCGTTGCCGAACATCCCGGCGATCACGATGCACCAGCGCTGCACATCAAGCACCGGCCCCGCCAACCAGGCCAGATCTTCCGGGCGGGCGCCGTAGGAGGTGGGCACCAGGATCAGGTTGCTGCGGGCGGCGTTGAGCGCACCGATCTGCACCGCGGTGATCTGGGCATCCGGGATGGTGTGGCCGCAGGCCAGGGGCCAGGGGCCCAGCTGGTGTTCGATCAGCTGCTGGCGGGGTGGGGCGGCTGCTGGGGTGGCGCTCATGCCGCCAGGGCTGGCAGGTTGGCCAGCAGCTGGCGGTGCACCGCCAGGTAGCCCGGGTCGAGGTGCTGCAGGTGGGGGGCGAGATGGCGGTGGGCCGCCGGCAGCGCGTGGAAGGGGATCGAGGCGGCGAGGTGGTGCTCGGCGTGGAACGGCATGTTCCACATCAGCCAGCGCACCGGCCAAACCGTGAGGGTGGTGCGGGTGTTGCTGGTGCCATCGCTGGAGAAGCTGCAGCCGCTGTGCTCCGCCAGCAGCACAAAGCGCA
>JAGYNF010000215.1 GCA_018400215.1 Cyanobium sp. M55B138
ACCCCAACCGCTCCCCCCGCCGTTCCAGGCGCAGCGCCACGCCAGCCCCAGCCAGGCCGGCATTGTGGGCGGCCACCAGGGGATCAAGGGGGTGGGCTGGGTCAGTGGGTGTGGAGATGGCCTGGGGACCGGGCGCGACCGACCCTATCGATCTCCTGCCGACACGGCTAGGTCCGGTCCGCCAGCGTTACGCTCGCCGTGGTACGCCACAGGGAATGAAGGCATGGCCAAAGTTGGCGTGCTGCTGCTGAATCTCGGGGGTCCGGAGCGGATTCAGGACGTGGGTCCATTTCTGTACAACCTCTTCTCCGACCCTGAAATCATTCGGCTGCCCAACCCGGCCCTGCAGAAGCCCCTCGCCTGGCTGATCAGCAGCCTGCGGGCCGGCAAGTCGCAGGAGGCCTACCGCTCGATCGGCGGCGGTTCGCCCCTGCGCCGCATCACCGAGCAACAGGCCCGGGAGCTGCAGAGCCAGCTGCGGCAGCGGGGCATTGACGCCACCAGCTATGTGGCCATGCGCTACTGGCACCCCTTCACCGAATCGGCCGTTGCCGACATCAAGGCCGATGGCATCGATGAGGTGGTGGTGCTGCCCCTCTACCCCCACTTCTCGATCAGCACCAGCGGCTCCAGCTTTCGCGAGCTGCAGCGGCTGCGCCAGGCCGACCCCGACTTTGCCCGCCTGCCGATCCGCTGCATCCGCAGCTACTACGACGACGCCGGCTACATCGGCGCCATGGCGGGATTGATCGCCCAGG
This sequence comes from Cyanobium sp. M55B138, assembly GCA_018400215.1. Classification (GTDB taxonomy): domain Bacteria; phylum Cyanobacteriota; class Cyanobacteriia; order PCC-6307; family Cyanobiaceae; genus NIES-981. The sequence continues at coordinate 759 of JAGYNF010000215.1, forward strand.
AAATCCAGGCCTGCCCCAATCCCAGCACCGCCCACGTGTTCTTCAGTGCCCATGGGGTACCGAAGAGCTATGTGCAGGAGGCCGGCGACCCCTACCAGAGCGAGATTGAGATCTGCGCGCGGCTGATCATGGACAGGCTGGAGCGGGATCTGGGGCACGGCAACCCCTTCACCCTGGCCTACCAGAGCCGCGTCGGGCCGGTGGAATGGCTGCGGCCCTACACCGACGACGCCCTGCACGACCTGGGCGCCCAGGGGGTCACCGACCTGGTGGTGGTGCCGATCAGTTTTGTGAGCGAGCACATCGAAACGCTGGAGGAAATCGATATCGAATACCGGGAGATCGCCACCGAGGCCGGCATCACCAACTTTCGCCGCGTGCCGGCTCTCGACATCACCCCGGCCTTCATCCAAGGGCTCGCCAACCTGGTGCAGCACGCCCTCGAGGGTCCAGAAGTGAACCTCGACCAGGCGGCGGCGCTGAACACCAAGGTGAAGCTCTATCCCCAGGACAAGTGGGCTTGGGGCTGGAACAACAGCTCGGAGGTGTGGAACGGTCGCCTGGCCATGGTGGGCTTTTCCGCCTTTCTGTTGGAGTTGCTGAGCGGGAGGGGGCCGTTGCATGCGCTGGGGCTGCTCTGAACGCCTGGCCCTCTCCGCCCTGCTGGCGGGTGTGGCCCTGTTGGCGCCGTTGCCGGCTGCCGAGGGCAGCAGCGGCAGCATCTGGCGGCTGGGGGTCTTCCCCGTGGTCAGCTTTGCCGGCTACACCAGCCATTTCGGCAGTCGCACGGGGCCCTGGGGCCAGGTGGAGCCCCATTACGGCCTCGACATCGCAGCCCCGCTGGGCTCGCCGATCCGCAACTGGTGGGGCGGGGTGGTGCAGAGCGTGATCAACGACGGCACGTGCGGCCTGGGGCTGGTGATCCGCTCGGGCGACTACGAGCACATCTATTGCCACCTCTCCGGCTCCGTGGGTGGCGGCACCTACCGCAGTGGTTCGGTGCTGGTGCGCCAGGGCCAGACGGTGCGCACCGGCGAGCTGATCGGCCACGTGGGCGTCACCGGGCGCAGCACGGGTCCGCACCTGCACTGGGGCATGCGGCACCGGGATGCCTGGATCGATCCGGCCCTGGTGCTCCGGCAGATGGCCCGGGCACGCCAGGTGTCCTCCCTTGCCCCAAACGTGCCACCGGCACCTAGGGTTGCCCCATCCTCCCAACGGCCAGTCCGTCGCCTGGCCCAGCAGCCGTGACGCTTTCGCCCCTCACTTCTGCGGACCGCATGGCCGCGCCGGCCGATGGGCTGCCGCCCCAGGGGGCGTCGATGCACGTCAGCGGTGGCTATGCCCTGATGGATGCCCTGCGGCGCCATGGGGTGCGGCACATCTTCGGCTACCCCGGCGGCGCCATCCTGCCCATCTACGACGAGCTGCACCAGGCCGAGGCCCGCGGCTGGATGCAACACATCCTGGTGCGCCATGAACAGGGCGGCGCCCATGCCGCCGATGCCTACGCCCGCGCCACCGGCAAGGTGGGGGTGTGCTTTGGCACCTCGGGGCCCGGCGCCACCAATCTGGTCACGGGCATTGCCACGGCCCACATGGACTCGGTGCCGATGGTGGTGATCACCGGCCAGGTGCCGCGGGCCTCGATCGGCACCGATGCCTTCCAGGAAACGGACATCTTCGGCATCACCCTGCCGATCGTGAAACATTCCTGGGTGGTGCGCGATCCCCGCGACATCGCCAGGATCGTGGCGGAGGCCTTTTTGATCGCCTCCACGGGACGCCCAGGGCCCGTGTTGATCGATGTGCCCAAGGATGTGGGCATCGAGCGATTCGACTACGTGCCCGTTGAACCCGGCACGGCGATTCCGCCGGGATTCCGGCTGCCCCCCGGTCCCTGCCCCGAAGCGGTTGAGGCGGCCCTGCGGCTGATCCGCCAAGCGCACCGCCCCCTGCTCTATGTGGGCGGTGGCGCCATCAGCAGCGGTGCCCACGCCCTGGTGCGCCAGCTGGCGGAGCGCTTCCAACTGCCACTCACCACCACGCTGATGGGCAAGGGTGCCTT
>JAGYNF010000216.1 GCA_018400215.1 Cyanobium sp. M55B138
CGGGCTGCTGCCGCCCCTGTTGGGCCAGCCACTGGCGGGCCTGGCCCAGGAAGGCCGACCAGTCGAGCTTCTCAGCTTCAGCGGCCCGGGCCACCAGCAGGGGCGCCTCACGGCGGATCCGCTCCAGGTCGGGTTCGGCCACGCCTACGGAGCGCGCCAGGGTATCGGCCATGGCGCGGCCCACCACCCGCGTCAGGTAGGCGGCACTGAGCGCCTGCACGGCACTGCCCAGCACCCAGGTGGCACCGTGCCACTTCACCACCCCAGCCAGGGCCTGGCTGGTCCACTCCACCACGCCAAGGCTGAGGCAGGCCCGGGCCAGTTCCGCCGCCGTGGCCCGCAGTTGCTCCGCACTCCAGGGGCAATCCCAGAGGCGGGCCATCTCCTTGACCATCAGGCCATTGGCCACCCCCAGCACCAGCAGGTCCAGGCTCGGCACGGGGGCAGCGACCACCCCGGCAGCCACCAGCCACTGGGTGCGCTGCTGAAGCTGCTGGAAGCGCCGCCGGCGCACCCCCTCCAACTGGCCCTGCCAACGGCCGTGCAGGGCCGCCAGGCAGCGCTGCTGCCGCTGGCCGCGCAGGGCTCTGGCCTGGCCGGTGCAGCGGCGGGCCAGGGGCGCCAGGATCGGCCGCAGCTCGGCCCCCTCCCACCAGCAGAGCAGGTCGGCATCCAGCTCGGCGGGCAGCTGGGAGCGGAGCTCGGCGCTGACCGCCGTGGCGTCCCCGCCGGCCGGGATCTCCACCAACAGCACCAGGGGCTGGCCGGCGGGAATCGCCTGCAACCAGCGCAGGTCCGCCGCCAACAGAGGCGGCCGCAGACAGAACAGCACCAGCTCCGTGCTGGCAAAGGGTTCGGGCCAGCTCCAGTCACGGCTGGCCGGCGGCAGGGGGCGGGACCAGTGCAGGGTGAGGGGGATCTCTGCCCGCAGGCCGGCCGCCAGATGCTGGCGCCAGAGCGGCTCGGCAGGGGGCGTGCCCACCACGGCCAGATGCAGGCCAGAACGATCGATCTGGCCCTGCAGCACCGCGAGCTCCCGGGCCCGGTCAGCGGCCGCCGGGGCATCCGGATCCAGCAGATCAAACTGCTGCTGCAACCGCTGCAGCCGTTGCAGCCAACCGGCCGTATGGGTGTCCGGAAGCCCGGAGGAGCGGGCGGTTGACCGTCGCCACGACCCCATCGCCACCAGCCCGGCCGCCGCCGCCGTTGCAGACAGCAAGGGCACGTGCATCACCTGGCCCAGCCCATCCAACAGCAGGCCACCCCCCGCCACGGCGGCCACCATGGGCCACCAGCGGCGCAGGGCAAGCCCGGCCAGCCCTTGGGGAGTGGCCCCGACCGCGCCAGGGGGTGGGTCCGGGCTGGGGAGTGGGCTGGATGGCAGCAGTGAAGTCAACCCTTGAGCCGCGCGCACAGCTTATTTAGCTCAATCGGGCACACCCCGACCAGGGCCGCTGCCAATAACTTGTTAACAGTTGCCGCTCGGCTGTGGCCAGGGCCGTGGGCCTCGATGCCGACCACCGCCGGGCCGTTCGCCGCGTGCTGCTGGTGGCCTTGGCCGTGAATCTGCTGCTCAGTCTGGTGAAATTGGGGGTGGGGTTGCTCAGCGGCTCCCTCGCCGTGTTGGCCGATGGGATGCACAGCGCCACCGATGGACTGTCCAGCCTGATGGGTCTGTTCACCAATCAGCTCTCCGACCCCAACCCGGATCGGGACCATCCCTACGGCCATCACAAGTACGAACCCCTGGGCGCCCTGGCCATCGCCGCCTTCATCCTGATGGCGGCCTGGGAAATCCTTCAGGCCGCCGGGCAGCGCATCATTTCCGGCCTGGGCCCCCTCGATCTGGGGATGCCTGAGCTGGTGCTGCTGCTGGTGGCGCTGCTGGCCAACGTGGTGCTGGCCCGCTACGAGCGCCGGCAGGGGCGGCGCCTGGGCAGCGCCCTGCTCCAGGCCGACGCCATGCACACAAGCAGCGATGTGTGGACCTCCCTGGTGGTGCTGATCGGCCTCAGTGGAGCCGTCGCCTTCGGGCTCAACTGGCTGGACGTGGTGCTGGCGATCCCCCTCTGCCTGCTGCTGTTGCGGGTGTGTTGGCAGGTGCTCCGCAGCAACCTGCCCCAGTTGGTCGATCAGATCGCCATTGCCCCTGAGGCCATCCACGAAGTGGCCATGGCCGTGCCGGGGGTGCTCAATTGCCACGACATCGCCAGTCGGGGAGTGTTGGGGCAGCAGGTGTTCATCGAACTCCATATGGTGGTGGATGCCACGGACCTCACCACTGCCCACCGGATCACCGAAGAGGTGGAGGAGGCCCTGGAGGTGGGCTTCGGCCCGGTGCGGTGCACGATCCATCTGGAGCCCCGCGCGTACGCCCGTGCCGCCATCACCTTCCGTGGAACCCATGGCTGACCCCTCCGGCAGCGAACGGCTGCGCCTGGATCTGGTGGCTGGGCTCACCCCGCGGCAGCGGCGGCAGCTGCGGGGCTGGCAGGCGGAGCTGGCGGCCGCCCAGGACTGGAACGGGGCCCTGCCCGTGGCCCTGCTGGATCGCTGCTGGCTGCAGCTGCAGGCCATTCCGGTGGCCAGCCTGGCCCAGGCGCTGCCGCCGGACGCCAGTGCCGAGGCCCCCGAGCTGGTGCGCTACCGCCAGTGGATCGCCAGGGGGCTCTCCAGTTGGGAGGCTGAACAGTGCTGTTGGCAGGAATTCGGCAGCCAGGCCTGCCAGCAGGCCCAGCAACGCCACTGGCACCAACAGGACAGCAATCCGCGCGGTTGGACCCTGCGGCGCTATCTCGACCTTGTGGCCACCTACCG
>JAGYNF010000217.1 GCA_018400215.1 Cyanobium sp. M55B138
GGCCAAACCTGCCGATCGCAGCCACCCCTACGGCCACTTCAAGGCCGAATACTTCTCCAGCGGCCTGGAAAGTGTGCTGATCGTGGTGGCAGCCTTCGCAATCATGCTTACCGCCATCGAGCGACTTCAACAGCCCCAGCCTTTGGAGCAACTAGGCATCGGCCTGGTCATTTCCCTGCTAGCAACCGCGCTGAATGGTCTGGTGGCCTGGGTGCTGCTGAAGGCCTCGCGGCGCTTTGATTCGATCACCCTGCGCGCCGATGCCCACCATCTGCTCACCGACGTCTGGACCTCCATCGGTGTGGTTCTGGGCATCGGCCTGGTGAAGCTCACCGGTCTGACGATTCTCGACCCCCTGATTGCGATCGCTGTGGCGCTGAACATCGTCGTCACTGGCTGGAAGCTGTTTCGCGAAACCGCCTCCGGCCTGCTGGATCGCTCCCTGTCCGATCCCGAGCAACAAGTTCTCGAAGATCTGCTGGCCAGCTGTGAAACAGACGAGATCCAATTCCATGCGCTGCGCACCCGCGTGGCTGGTTCCCGGCGCTTCGTGTCGTTCCACGTGCTCGTGCCTGGTCATTGGAGCGTGCAGGCAGGCCACGACCTCTGCGATCAGTTGGAGCACAAGGTGGCGGCCACCTTGACCCGCACGCATGTGTTCACTCACCTCGAGCCGATCGAGGATCCGAAAGCCTGGGAAGACCAGGGCTTCCGCTGGGAGCAGGGCTGATGCCCGGGAAGCCCTGCCCTCGAGACCCAACTCCAGCCGAGTCCTGATTCACCTCTCGCGCCATGCCCCGTCCTTACCAACCCTCCCTGTTGCGCCTGCTTCATGGCGCCACTGCTCTGCTGGTACCGCTGGCCTGGCTGAGCGGGCTGCTGGTGTACTCCTCGTATGACGGACGCTTTGGCCGGCTGCCCTTCTCCCTTCCTGGTGAGTGGATCGACATCCACGGCACTGTGGGGGTTCTGATCTGGCCGCTCGCCCTTCTGTTCTCTCTCTATGCCCTCACCGTCGGCCGACTCCGGCTGAGGCGGCCCGCCAACCCGCTCGCCCTGCTGGCCCTGGTCATGGCGGTGGGCAGCGGAAAGTTGATGCAGGAGGACTGGCTACGCGACGGCCAGTTGCATCCCCTCGTTTACAGCGTCCATCTTCTTGCCTGGCTGCTGATCGCGCTCGCGGTGACCCTGCATTTGGTGGCGGTGCTACGGCTGGGTGGATTACCCCTGGCCCGCTCAATGGCGAGCGTTCAGCTACGGCCTGGTGACCTGCCTGGGAACTGGTTCGATCAGATCCGCAGATCCTTCAAGGTCAGAAGCTGATAGCCGGCGTCACCAGCATCAAGGTGGCCAACAGCTCGGGTCTGGGCCAGAACCGGCAGCCTTGACCAACATCGTCAAGCGCTGTTCCCGATGCGGCGGAAGCCATCAACCTAGTGCTGGCCCACCCTGAGATCGGTTGGCCACCGCAGCATGCAGTTCGCGCTGCTCCCGATGGTGCTCGTTCTTGCGTTGTGGGCTGTTGCCTTTGAGCGTCCAACCCCGTGGTACCGATCAGAAGCGTGAGCCCGGCGTCTGCAGGAAAGCCAGCTCCGCCGCGCTCGACACCCTCCCCAAAGCAGCATTGCGGTGGGGGAAGCGGCCAAAGCGGGCGATTACATCCCGGTGTCTGCTGGCGACATCAACGGTGCGGGAATCGGTGAACTGCTCAAACAGCGGCAGCCTATCCTCCTGGACCGCCAGATCTTCTGCGTGCATCAGAGGCATCAGCCAGAACTGCCGCCGCGCCTGCTCAGGTTCGGCTGCCACCAAGCCCAGCTCCACCGCCTGCTGACTCAGGGCCAGCGCTTGGGGATCACCCGCAAAGGCCATGGCGGTGTCGCGCCAGATCTGCCGAGGGAACTGATCGAGCAGCAGCACCAGCGCCAAGGCACGGCTTGGCTCAGCACTCCAGGCATCGAGTTCGCCGGCGATCGCCTGCCGGGTCAGAGCGAGAAAGCGTTGCCGCAACAGCTCGTCAAAGGCTCGGTCCTTGGCGAACCACTGGTGCGGTCTGGTTTCGGCAAACCAGAACTTCAGAACCTCGCTGGCCTTGTCCCGCGGCCCATCCATCAGAGCAGGGCCTGCACGCTGGCCACCTTGTCTTCCAGGGTCTGCTCTTTGTCCGTGCGGGTGTTGATTTTCACCGTCGTGTAGACGCGGGGGCAGCCCATGGCGTGCACCGCCTGGTGGCAGGCCTCGATGGCAGCGAACACCGGCTCCCACTCCCCCTCGATCGCCGTGCCGTTGGGGTGCAGCTGGATCTTGAGGCCGGCATCGCCTAGCACCTTCTCGCAGGCGGCGATGTACGGCGCCAGGTGCACGCCCACTCCGATCGGCACCACGCATAGATCCACGATCACCTTCATGATCAGCCTCGGCACATTTCCCCCATCGTGGAAGCAGCTGCCCGGTTGCTGCCATGTCTGTGTTTCCGCAGCTGGTGATCGTGCATCCCCTGGCCGCCACGGTCTGGACCGGTGGCCATCTGGTGCTGGATCTTGGGGTGCTGCCCAGGGCGCTGCGGGCGCAGAGTGCAGCCCAGATTCGGGCTTTTGAGGAGGTCTTCGAGCCGCTGGGGCTCACGGCCCTGGCGATCCAGGTGCTCACCGGGCTATGGATGGGCTGGATCTATCTCCCTGGCTTCCAGGGCCTGCTCAGCCCGGCCAACCCGATCGGGATGCTGGTGGGCGTGAAGCTCCTACTGCTCGCCGGCACCGCCGCCCTGGCCGTTCATGCCCGGTTGCGGCTGA
>JAGYNF010000218.1 GCA_018400215.1 Cyanobium sp. M55B138
GAAGAGTCGCCAACGGCCAGATCGACCTGGCCATCATCGGCGGCGAGTTGCCCACGGAGCTCAATGAGCTGCTGCAGGTGGTGCCCTATGCCAGCGATGAGCTGGCCCTGGTGCTGCCGGTGAAGCATCCGATGGCCCGCCTGGCGGAGCTCACCAAGGACGACCTCTACCGGCTTGGGTTTGTCTGCCTTGATGCCCAGTCGACCACCCGCAAAATGATGGACCAGCTGCTGGCGCGCTCTGGTCTGGAGGTGTCCCGCCTCAAGCTCGAAATGGAACTCAATTCCTTTGAGGCGATCAAAAATGCGGTGCAGAGCGGCCTGGGAGCGGCGTTTCTGCCCGTGGTCTCGATTGAGCGGGAACTGGCCGCCGGCAGCCTGCATCGCCCCCAGGTGGCCGACCTGTTGGTGCGTCGCCAGCTCAAGCTGATCACCCACCCGGCCCGCTACTGCTCACGGGCTGCCGATGCCTTCCGGCGCGAGGTGTTGCCGGTCTTTGCCAGCCCCGACAGCCCCCTGCGCCGGCCCCTCCAGCCCCAGGCCAGCGCCGATGCGGAGGGGCGGATCAGAACTGATCCGCCTCAGGGGTGATGCCCACCGTGTCGTCCGCCACACCGCGGGTCACGAACTGGTTTTCGCGGATGTCGGTCTGGTACACACAGCGCACGATCGGCTTGTCGCGGATTGAGCCGATGTAGGCAAAGGTGTTCATGCGTTGCTTGCACTGGCGCATCTGCTCGCCGGTGACCGCCCCTTCCTTCTGCAGCACGCTCCAGTTCTCCCGCCGGATCACGCAGCCAGGGCGCAGGGCCGGCTGGGTCACAAAGCTGGTGCTTGGGTTCATCGTGGTGTACAGCTCGATGTCCATCACGAAGGCGCTGGCCCCCCACTGCCGGCAGAACTCCGGATCGGGTACCGCCAGGTCCAGCTGTTGGGAGCTGGCGATGTTTCCTTGACTGCCCTCGGTGGTGCTGGAGATGGCGGTGCCGATGCCGATGCCCACCACCAGCACCCCGGCCAGGATGGCCATGGTGGCCACGTTGAGTTGCACCGGCAGACCACCTGGCCCCTCGCCACCGCCGGGCCCACCGCCAGGACCGCCAGTGGGTCGGCCCCGGCTGGGGTAGTCGTCTGGGCGATCGCCCGGACGGTAGCGGCTGGGTCGACCCCGCTCACTGGGCCGTTCACTGCGGCGGGGATCGCCGTCGTAGGGGGGGCGGGAGCGGGTCACAGGTTCTCTGGGGTGCGGGGTAGGCCCATCGAGTAGTTGAGCACCCGGCAATCCGGGTTGTAGCTCAGTTCGCCGGCCTGGAGCAGTTGGCGAATCGTGCCCTCCAGTTCCGAGCCGATGCGGCGCAGGTTGTAGTCGCTCAGCTCGGCGCCGGCCTGGGCTTCAACCAGCTGGCGGAACTGCTGCTGCACCTTCTCGAGCACAGGGGCATCCCAGAGGAACTCGTTGTCGGGGTCCAGATCCAGGGTGAGCTGGGTGGGATCGGCGACGAGGTTGCCGTCCTCCACCCGGGCCGTGAACAGGCGCACGTGGCGGGTGGTGGATTTGAGCAGCATGTCGGCCATGGCTGGGGGAGCGGCACCCGGTGCACTGAGCCCGGTGCATCGACTTTAGGAAGCCGGCCTGGCGGCGGCGCCCGATCGCCTGTCCGACCCCCTTAAAGTTGCCTTTGGTTTTTTTCTTGATATGCGCGTCGCCATTGCCGGTGCTGGGCTGGCAGGCCTTTCCTGCGCCAAGTACCTCTGCGACGCTGGCCACACCCCCATTGTGGTGGAGGCCCGCGATGTGCTCGGCGGCAAGGTGGCCGCCTGGCAGGACGACGACGGCGACTGGTACGAGACCGGTCTGCATATCTTTTTTGGGGCGTACCGCAACATGCGGCAGCTCTTCAAGGAGCTCGACATTGAGGACCGGCTCCAGTGGAAGAGCCACTCGATGATCTTCAACCAGAAGGACGCCCCCGGCACCTACAGCCGTTTCGACTTCCCCGATATCCCAGCCCCCTTCAATGGCCTGGCGGCGATTCTGGGCAACAACGACATGCTCACCTGGCCGGAGAAGATTTCCTTCGGCCTGGGCCTGGTGCCGGCGATGCTGCGGGGCCAGGGCTATGTGGAGGAGTGTGACAAGTATTCCTGGACGGAGTGGCTGCGGATTCACAACATTCCTGAGCGGGTGAACGATGAGGTGTTCATCGCCATGGCCAAGGCGCTGAACTTCATTGACCCCGAGGAGATCTCCAGCACGGTGGTGCTCACGGCCCTGAACCGCTTCCTGCAGGAGGGCGACGGCTCGAAAATGGCCTTTCTGGATGGCAACCCCCCCCAGCGCCTCTGCCAGCCAATCGTCGACTACGTCACGGCCCGCGGCGGCGAGGTGCATCTCAATGCTCCCCTGCGGGAGATCCAGCTCCATGCCGATGGCAGCGTGAGCGGCTTCCGCATCGGCGGCATCAAGGGCCAGGAGGGCACCACCCTCACGGCCGATGCCTACGTGAGCGCCATGCCGGTGGATCCCTTCAAGCTGCTGATCCCGGAGCCCTGGCAGGAGATGCCCTACTTCAAGAAGCTTGATGGCCTTGTCGGCGTGCCGGTGATCAACATCCACCTGTGGTTCGATCGCAAGCTCACCGAGATCGACCATCTGCTGTTCAGCCGCAGCCCCCTGCTCAGCGTCTATGCCGACATGAGCAACACCTGCCGGGAATACGAAGACCCCGAGCGCTCGATG
>JAGYNF010000219.1 GCA_018400215.1 Cyanobium sp. M55B138
GGGAAGATGGCGCCGTAGGTGAGGCCGAGGGGATCGTTGCCGCCGCCATAGGGGTGCTGGTCGGCCAGGGGCTGGCGGTAGGCGGCGTAGAGGGTCACGTACTGGGGTGCCCCCTCAAACGGAGCGCTGAAGCGGAACAGCTTGCGGTTGCTGCCCCAGCCGGCGCTCTCCTGGGCCTCTTCGCCGAGATCGCGCAGGAAGGGCACGGTCTCCTCGCCGAAGACCCGGGCGTACTCCATCGAGTTCACCAGGCAGTCGACCAGGCCAGGCAGGCCCTGCTCGCTCACGATGTCGAAGTACGTGGTGAATTCCTCCCGGGAGCTGATGCCCCGGCCGAGGAAATGGCGGAAGGCCAGCTCCACGGCCCTGCTGTTGGAGAAGCGGCCATAGAACTGCTTCTGATACTCCTTGCTGCGGCCCAGGGCGCGGATGAACTCGCGCATCGAGATCTGACCCTGGCGCACCTGGGTTGCCTCCACCGGGCACACCACCTGGCTGTAGCCCTTGACGATGTCGCGCTCGAACACCTGGCGATAGGCGGCCCGCACCACCTCGGCCTTCTGGGCGCCGGTCATGGCCGGCTTCATCACGAAGCGCTGGGCCTTGCCCTGGGCGGCCAGGGCGTAGGTCGCCGGCAGTTGCAGGCCCTGGGTCACCGGGCTGCCCGGCCGTTGGCGGGCCGAAGGGGTGGGCACCTCCAGCTCGCTGATCAGCACGTTGAAGGTCTGGATCACCAGCTGGCGGATCTCAACGGATGCCGGAGAGCAGAGGAAAGAAGAAGCCATCACAGAGGAGGCGAGGGACAGCCGCGATCAGCCCCGGCTGTAGCGACCCAACGGGGCGAGACGGCTGGGGCAGCGGTGCATCCCCTCTTCCCCTCGCCGATTGGGATGGCGCGCCGCTCCCTGCTAGCCCCGGAAGATCTGCAGCAGCTTGAGCTGGTACTGCAGCCCCACAGTCAGCGGAAGCACGCCGATCCGTCGCCGCACCAGGGAGATGGCCAGGGTCGTCATCCGCGTCAGCCTTAGCCGTGAGGAGACCTTCAGGCCGCTCCTCTCAAAGTCCGGCTGGTCGCTCAGGATGTCGAGCTCGTCGTCATGGGGCGGACCGTTGAGCCTGGAGCTGATGAAGGCCAGGAGAACGTCCTGATGACGCTCGCTGAGGGCCACCACCAACGCAGGCCTGAGCTTGCTGCTGCTGGAGTCCGTGAACGGGAACGGAACCAGCACGATCTCGCCCTGGCTCAGCATCAGCCGGCCAGGACTGGCTCACCGTCAGAAAGGCAGTAGAGGTCCGGTTCGTCGGCCAGATCTGCAAAGGAGCCGCCATCGGTGGCGAGCTGCGCCAGATCCGCTGCGCTGAGCTCAGCGTCGTGCTCCAGCTGGGCCAGCAGCCAATGGCGATCGGCCGCAGGCAGGCCCCGGATCACCGCGAGGAGGTTCTCAGCCGCCTGGGGGTTGGACATGCACCCACGCTATCTCCATTCCATGGCAATAGCCAGTGACGTCAACTGGGGCCGAACCCCGGGAGTGCAGCATCCATGGGCCTCACCCTGATCGAGGCAGCCAAGTACGAACACCGGCTGGAGCATCTGGCGGTGATCAAGACGTTCACAGAAGGTGAACTGCTCAGCCGGCTGCCATTCATGAACATCGCCGGTGGCGGGCTGTTCTACAACGTCGAGAAAGAGCTCCCCTCCTCTGGCTTCCGGGCTGTCAACGAGGCGTACCGCCAGAGCTACGGCGTGGTCGATCCCCAGTCAGAAGCCGTGCACCTCTTTGGTGGGGATGTGGATGTGGACCGCTCGATCGTTGACCTGCAGGGTCCGGAGGCGCGGGCTTCTCAGGTGGAGATGAAGGTGCGCTCGATGCGTCTGACGATGGAGGCAGCGCTGATCAACGGAGATCCGGTGGCCAGCCAGGGGCGTGGCTTTGAGGGTCTGGCGCGGCGGATTCCCACCACCTCGCCGATGGCGATCGACAACGGCGGTGCTCCGCTGGATTTCAAGAAGCTCGATGAGCTGATTGATGAAGTCAACTCCTACGGCGGAGCGAAGTTCTTGGTGATGAGCAAGGCGATGCGCCGCCAGTTCAATGCCCAGGCGCGCAGCACTGCGGGCCAGGCGCTCTACAACGTCACCACCAACGCCCTGGGGGCGATGGTCCACATGTATCAGGACCTGATGATCCTGACGGTGGACCGTGACGCCCAGGGCCTGCAGGTGCTTGGTTTTGGCGAGGCGGGCAGCACCAGCTCGATCTACTGCTGCACCTTTGGGGATGCGGCGGTGACGGGCCTGCAGGGTCCGTTCCAAGGGCGCTACGGCATCTCGGTGCGGGATCTCGGTGAGGTGCCGGATGCACCGGTGTTCCGCACCCGCATCGACTGGTATTGCGGCTTTGGCGTGATGCATCCCCGCGCTGCAGGCCGTCTGTACAACATCACGGCACTGGCCTGATCGCTGCGCTGCCAAACGCACCTTTCGGTGCGAGCTGCAAAACGCACCTTTCGGCGCAACAAGTTCTTTATTCTTTTCCTCTGGATTGGGACCATGACTATGACCTTTAAGAGTTTGCGGAAAAACCACCGCAGGAAGCACGTTTTCCCCAGGCAAAAGCTGATTTCTTGTTGATTTCAGCTCTCAGCGCAGCTCATACGGCTGGATGACGCCTTTTGGGGCAGTTTTCGAGGCTTTTGGCCGTGCAACTGGTC
>JAGYNF010000022.1 GCA_018400215.1 Cyanobium sp. M55B138
AGGCATCCACATCCATTCTTTTGGTCTATAACTTCAGCAGTGAGGATGCTTCTAATCCTTACAGTGTAGAGATGATCAGTGGCCTGCTGGACCGGAATCTCACCGATGCGATTCGGCGTGTGACCGGGGTGGGAAGCCTGGCCTACTTTGGAAACCGGGAGCTGGCCTTTCGGCTGTGGATGGATCCCAATCGCCTCACGGCCAATGGGCTGACAGCCGACGATGTGGTGGCCGCCGTGCGAAGCCAGAGCCGCCTGGTTCCGGCGGGGCAGATTGGCGGCGCGCCGGCCCCGGAGAATCAGCAATACACCCTTTCGGTGCAGTTGCAAGGGCGTCTCACCAGCATTGGTGAGTTTGAATCCATGATCCTGCGCAGCAGCGCCGATGGTGGTTTGTTGCGCCTGCGGGATGTGGGCCGCGTCACGTTGGGCGGGGAGTCGTTTGATGTGGAAGCCACCGACCTTCGCAATGTGCCCTCCGTGGGTATGGCGATTTACCAGCTCAGTGGGAGTAACGCACTCCAGGTGTCAAGGGGTGTGGAGGAGGTGTTGGCTGGCTTCGAGCAGACGATGCCCGTCGGCTTGAAGATGGAGAAAATCTATGACAACACGGATTTCATCAATGCTTCTATTCGTGGTGTGTCCAATGCCCTCCGGGATGCGGTGGTGTTGGTGGTGCTGGTGCTCTTTATTTTCCTGCAGGATTGGAAGGCAACGCTTGTTCCCGCCATTGCGATCCCCGTGGCGCTGGTGGGAACCTTTGCCTTCGTGAATGCCTTTGGCTTTTCCCTCAACCAGCTCACGCTGTTCGGGTTGGTGCTGGCGACGGGGCTCGTTGTGGATGACGCGATCACGGTGGTTGAGGACACAACAGCGAAAAAGGCATCCGGTCTGTCGGCATTGGCAGCGGCTCGCGCCACCATGGATGGCTTGTTCGGAGCTGTGATTGCCACCTCGCTTGTGTTGTTTGCGGTGTTCATACCCGTGCTCTTCTTCCCTGGAGCCACCGGAACGATTTACCAGCAATTTGCGGCCACCATTATTTTTGCTGTCGCGATCTCCACCTTTAATGCCCTCACCTTCTCGCCCATGCTCTCGGCCCTGTTGTTGGCCCGGGATGATCCGCCTCCCTCACGCCGCACCTACGCGATTGCCGGTGGCTTCATCGGTTTGATTTATGGGTTGTTGGTGGTGGGTTCCGGTGCGGTGCAGGTGCTGTTCGCCCTTGTGGTGGGCGTGGTGGTGGGCTTTGGTCTTGCCTTGCTCACGGGCCGGCCCCTGCGGTTGCCCTTTGCCATTGGGGGTGCGGTGACGGGCCTGGTGTTGGTCGAGGCTGGAATCCCTTGGCCTGTTCTGTTGTTTGCCCTGCTGGGGGCGGCGCTTGGTTGGTTCACGCCCCTGTTGTTCGCCTGGTTTAACCAGGCCTACGGCCAACTGCAGGTTCGGTATCAGGCGTTGTTGTCCGCCTCCCTCCGGTACCGGCGCTGGGTGATGGTCGGTCTGGCGGCCGGGGTGGTGTTGACCGGCGTGGCCTTCACGGCCATGCCCACGGGCTTTGTGCCTACGGAAGATCAGGGCTATGCGATTGGGCTGGTGCAGTTGCCGGATGGTCTGCCGTTGGCCAAGACCCGCTCTGTGAACGGGCGCGTTGCTGAGATCCTGCGCAGTGAGCCCGATGTGGTGTCTGCCGCGCTGTTCAGCGGGGCCGGCCTCGATGGCAGCAGCCCCAACCGGGGCCTGTTCTTTTTCGGCACCAGGCCCTGGGAGGAGCGGCCGGGCCGCGACCAGGGCCTGGGGGCGATTGTGGGCCGGCTGAATGGCAAGCTCGCCGCGATCGAAGAGGCCCGGATTGTGGTGTTGGAGCCGCCGGCGATTCCCGGCTATGGCACGGGGGGTGGCTTTGAGATGCAGCTCCTCGACCAGAGCAGTGGAGCCCTGGGCCTGTCCGACTTCTCGGCCGTGGCCACCCAACTGGTGGGTAGCGCCAATGCCACGGGCCGTTTCCAGCGCGTGTTCACCCAGTTTTCCCCCGAGGCTCCCCAGCTGAAGGTGAGTGTCGACCGTGACCGACTCGCGGCCCTCGACATCGACTATGCGGCCGCGATGCGGGTGATCAGTCTCAATGTGGGAGGCCTGTTTGTGAACGACACCTTTGATGAGGGTCGGGTGCGTCGGGTGTTTGTGCAGGCCGAGCCCGCCGATCGGACCAGCCCAGGCCAACTGGGGGCTCTCTCGGTGAATGATCGCTCTGGAAATCCCGTGCCGTTGGCTGAAGTCATCCAGGTGGAGCAGATCTCCGGCCCATCCCTGATCCCCCGGTTCAATCTCTATCGCAGCATCAAAGTTGAGGGTGTGGCCGCCCCTGGGGTGAGTTCGGGCGAGGCCATTAACACCATCCAGCAGTTGTTCCGACAGGTGGCGCAACCGGCCATCGGTTACGACTGGACAGGTATCTCGCGGGAGGAGATCAAGGCCGGTGCCCTGGCCGTGGTGGTGTTTGCCCTTGGCATTCTTGTGGTGTATTTGGTTTTGGCAGCTCAGTATGAAAGCTATACCGACCCCCTGATTATTTTGATGACGGTGCCCACCGCCATGTTGGGGGCATTGGTATTTCTGGGCCTGCGCCAGGAGGTGCTCAACATCTATGCCCAGGTTGGCCTGGTGATGTTGATTGGCCTGGCGGCCAAAAATGGCATCCTGATTGTTGACTTGGCGAATCAGCGCATGGACGAGGGCCGCTCTCCCGTTGAGGCCGCACGGGAGGCGGCTTTGTCCCGCTTCAGGCCCATTCTGATGACGGCCATCTCATCGCTGTTTGGCTTCCTGCCCCTGGTGCTGGCCAGCGGTGCCGGTGCCCGCAGCCAGGCCTCCCTCGGCACGGTGGTGTTCGGGGGGTTGCTGGTGGCCACCCTGCTGTCCCTGCTGGTGGTGCCCGCCTTCTATGTGGTGCTCAAGCAGCTCACCGCCCCGCCCGTTCCGGTTCCTTGAGATGGGCTCCTCCCCCGAACGCTCCCCCACCGCTTCGCCCCGCTTTCGCGGCCGCCAGATTCTGGCCGTGGGGTTGGTGGGGGCTGGGCTGGGGTTGGGCCTGGCCCTGGTGCTGCGGCGCATCGCTGCCCGCACCCCAGCCCAGATCTCGGCCACGGCCCAGTTCTGGCTGCTGGTGTTGCTGGCCGGATTTGGGCTGGTTGCAGGCATGGCGATTGAGGCGGTGCGCCAGCTGCAGGTGGCCAGTCCGGAGCCGGAGTACCACCCCCGGGATGCCCAGCGCCGCCAGCGGCGGCGCTGATGGATGGCGCCTGATGGGTTGCGTGCTCAGGTGATCACCGTGGGGCGCTCCATGCCGGTGCGCCGCTTGATCTCCGCCAGTCCATCGATGGCGGTGATCAGATCGCCCAGGGCCAGCTGGGGGTCCTGGCTCAGGTTGCCGCTGGGGGGCACGTAGCTCTCCAGGTACACCCGCAGGGTGGCGCCCTGGGTGCCCGTACCCGACAGGCGCAGCACTACCCGGCTGCCGTCGTTGAGCAGCAGGCGCAGACCCTGACCGCTGGTGAGGGAGCCGTCCACCGGGTCGGTGTAGGCGAAGTCATCGGCGGTGGCGATCGTGCGGCCGGCGAAGGCCTGGCCCACCAGCCCAGGCTGCATCTCCTTCACTCGGTTGTAGAGGCCATGGGCCGCGTCGCTGGCGATCGCCTCGTAGTCGTGGCGCGAGTAGTAGTGGCGGCCGAAACGGCCCCAGTGCTCCGCCATGATCTGGGCGACTGGCTCACGCCGCTTGGCCAGGATGTTGAGCCAGAACAGCACGGCCCAGAGGCCGTCCTTCTCGCGGATGTGGTTGGAGCCGGTGCCGAAGCTCTCTTCGCCGCAGAGGGTGATGCGGCCGGCATCGAGCAGGTTGCCGAAGAACTTCCACCCCGTGGGCGTCTCGTAGCAGGCAATGCCCAGCTGCTTGGCCACCACATCGGTGGCGGCGCTGGTGGGCATCGAACGGGCCACACCGGCCAGGCCGTCGGCATAGCCGGGCACCAGGGTGGCGTTGGCGGTGAGCACCGCCAGGCTGTCGCTGGGGTTCACGAAGCAGCGCGTGCCCAGGATCATGTTGCGGTCGCCGTCGCCGTCGCAGGCGGCGCCGAAGCGGTAGGCGTCGCTGCCCAGCAGCAGCTCCGCCAGCTCATGGGCATAGGTGAGGTTGGGGTCGGGGTGGCCGCCGCCGAAATCCTCCAGGGGGGTGCCGTTGCGCACCGTGCCAGCCGGCGCCCCCAGCAGCCCCTCAAGGATGCGCGTGGCATAGGGGCCGGTCACGGCGTGCATGGCGTCGAAGGCCACCGGGAAGTCGCCCTTGAGCAGGGCGGCGATGGCGTCGAAGTCGAACAGCTTCTGCATCAGCGTCACGTAGTCGTCGACGCCGTCGACCACGTGCACGGCCATGGCCCCCAGCTGCTGGCTGCTGGGCTGATCCAGCGCCAGCTCCGGGGCGTCCTCGAGGATGCAGTAGCCATCGAGCTGCTGGGTCGCGGCGTAGATGGCGTCGGTGATCGACTCGGGCGTGGGGCCGCCATTGGCGCCGTTGATCTTCACGCCGAAGTCGCCCTCGGGGCCGCCGGGGTTGTGGCTGGCCGAGAGGATCACGCCGCCGATCGCTTGGTGCTGGCGGATCAGATGGGAGGCAGCCGGGGTGGAGAGGATGCCGCCGGTGGTGGTGATCAGCCGGGCCACGCCGTGGGCGGCGGCCATGCGGGCGATCACGCCGATGGCGCGGCGGTTGCCGTAGCGGCCATCACCCCCCACCACCAGGGTGCCGCCGGCCACGCCGGGCAACACCCGCAGGCTGGCCTCGATGAAGCTCTCCAGGTAGTGGGGCGTCTCGAACTGCTTGCTGCTCTTGCGCAGGCCCGAGGTGCCCGGTTTCTGGTCGCGGAAGGGGGCGGAAAGGCTGATCTGGCGCGTGGGCACGGGAACGTTCACAGCCATGGAGCCGCCGCAGAGCGGATCTAAATTAGCCCTGGCTCCTGGCGCCCCCAGCCGGCCTGGCTAACCTGCCTTTAACCCTGACACCATCTCCAGGTTCCTGGTGGCATTTCCGTTCCGTGCCAATCCCCCTGCCCGACTGGCACGGGTGGGGCGGCTGTGCCTGCTGTTTGGTTGGTCGGTTGGGGCTGGTTTGGCTTGTGCTCCCGCCCTTGCGGCCGTGCAGGGCAGCGCAAGGGCCCTGCCCTATGCCGAGGCGATGGCACGCAGCCGGGCCGCTGCCGAGGCTGTTCTGGGCCGGGCGGGGGCCGAGAGCTGCCTCCGCGGCAAGCTCACCAATGCCCTGTTGGGGATGTCGGCCAGCTGCCAGGCAGAGGCGGCTGACACTCCCCTCTGCCAGCTGGCGGAGCGGGCGGTGGTGCAGCTGAGCTGGTCGCTGCCCTTCATGGATTCCACCTCCCGAGAGCTGCTGCAGTTGGTCGATTCAGGCCAGCGCAGCCCCCAGCCCTGAGCCTCAGCGGCCAGGGGCTGCCCCCGGTGTGCCCAGGCCCCGGTCCTGGCAAAAGCGCAGCATGTCCACGGCGGTGCGGTCGAGCCGGTCGCGCCGGCCGAAACTGTTCGCACTGGCCACCACCGCCTGCTCCTGGATCTGCCAGAGGCTGTCCTTGCAGCTGCCCGGCAGGCGGGGGTGATCCAACAGGGCATCGGCCTGGCGGCGGGCGTCTTCGCAGGGGGCGGCTTGGTTGTCGCGACCGCAGGTGAACACCAGCAGCTGCAGGTTGCGCAGGGCTTCGCGGCTGGGATACGGGGGATCCTGCAGGCGGCTGTGGGCGGGGAGGGCCAGGGCCAGTACTCCGCCCAACAGACCACCCCAGAGCACCAGAGCGGATCGCGGCCGGCGGTGCTGGCGGGGATCGGCCAAACGACAGACCATGGGCGGGGTGCGATCCACGGGACTCTCATCCATCATTGCCGGCTCTGCCCGCCTCCGGGGTGAGGTTGGTGACACCCTGTCTCAACTGCCGCTGGTCATGGCGCCAGCGGCGCGCCACCAACCCCCCGATCCAGGGGGCCCCGCGGCCCAGCAGCAGGCGCAGCCTGGGTTGCTCCAGCAGCAGTTGACCCCGTCGGGTCTCCTGGGCCTGCTGGTTCTGGAGGCTGGTCACCTCCCCGCGTCGTCGCGCTTCGATGCGCGCCAGGGCGGGCTCCAGGGGCGGCTGGGCCTGGTGGGGGGCCGCCTGCAACAACGGGATCAGCTCCTGGGCCGCCGTCCAGGCATCGCGTAGGGCCAGATTGATGCCCTGGGCCCGCACGGGGCTCATCGGATGGGCGGCGTCGCCCAGCAGCAGCAGCCCCGGCCGCCACCAGCTCTCCACATGGCCCACCTCCACCCGCAGGGGCGTGGGCTGGCCCAGGCCAGAGCCCTGCTGGCGCCACCAGGGCGCCAGATCCGCCGGGCTCTGGGCGACCAGCCGCTCCAGCCAGTCCTGGGGGGTGCCGTCGCCGCCCCTGGTTGGCCGCACCCAGCCGATCTGCAGGCTCCCCTCCGCCGCCTCAAAAACACTGCAGAGGCCCTCCGGGCCCACCATCGTGGTGAACAGGCCCCCCAGGGGGGAGGGCTCCGGGCTCTGCAGCTGGAACCAGAGCAGATCGAAGGGATTGCCCTGCTGCTTGAGCTGGAGTTGGGCCTGTTGACGCAGGAGCGAGCTGCGTCCATCCGCGGCCACCACCAGGGCTGACTCCAGCAGCGAGCCATCGGCCAGGCGTACGCCCGCCACCCGCTCCCCCCGCCATTCCAGTCCCTGGACCCGCCGCCCCAGGAGCACCGTGGCCCATGGAAGGGCCTCCAATTGGTCCACCAGGTGGCGCAGGAAGGCGGGCTGGCTGATCAGGGTGCAGCCCTGCGACGACGGGGATTCCAGCGGTTCATCCAGGCGGAACAGCTCCAGGCGATCCACCACGAAGCGCCAGCCCACCAGGGGTTTCTGCGGGATCGTCGCCGGCAGCGGCCACAACCCCATCGCCGCCAGGGCGGCCAGTCCGTGGGGCATCAACGCCTCCCCGCGAAAGCGGCGGGATGGCTCGCGGCTGGCCTCAACGAGCACCACCGGCAGCCCCTGGCGGGCGAGCAGCAGGGCCAGGCTGGCCCCGGTGGGCCCGGCCCCCACGATCACCGTGGGCAGCGGCGGCGTCAGAGGAAGGCGCCGTAGCTGGGATTGGCCTGGCCTGTCGGATTCTGCTGGCCCATCAGCTCCCCTTTTTTGGCCAGCAGATAGTCCACCAACTCCTGCTGCACCGCCAGCAGCTCCTTGGTGCAGCCCCGGAACGCGGCCCGGTGGCGAATTTCATCGTGCCGGGTGTGCAGGTCGCGCAGCATCAGCTGGATCGCATCCAATGTGGCCAATTGCTGCTGGGAGCTGGTGCTGGCGGGCATGGTCACGAACGCGATCGTTGTCTTGTGGGCATTCTGGCTTCAGGTGGGCATGGGGCGACCAGCGCCGCACTGGCTGTGCATGCGTTCCCGCTTGCGTTCCAGTCGCTCGGTGACCCCCAGCTCGGCGCCCTTCCAGAGCCGGTCGATCTCCGCCCGAAAGTGGGCGGCCAGCAGCGGTGAGTCGATCACCAGCACGGTTTCGTCATTGCGATGGGCCGCCGCCGGACTCCAGTTGAACGAGCCCGTGACGACGCGATGGTCATCCAGAACGGCCAGCTTGTGGTGCAGCTTGTCGCCGCCGGCCAGGCGCGGGGTGCCCACGCCATCGATGGGGTCCTGGCGGGGCTGATTTTCGGCCTGGACGCGGCAGCGGTGGTCCGGCAGTTCCAGGCCCAGCAGGTCGAGCACCTCACTGAAGTAGCGGTTGGCAAAGCCGGGATCAACCAGCAGACGAACGGCCACGCCCCGATCGTGCAGCTCCCCCACCCGGTTGCCGAGCTGCTGGGAGGAAAAGACGAACAGGGCCAGATCGGCCCGCCGTTGGGCACCGTTCAGCAGGGAATCGAGCAGATGGAGGCCGTGGTGCTCCTCCCTGGCGCGATGGGGGGCAAACAGCACGCCCACCGGCACATCGCCGACCCGCACCCAGCGGAGCGGCCGGCTCTCTTTGCCGAGTCCGAACCGGCTGTCTGCTCTGCCGCCGGGACCATCCCCCCACATCATCAGGAACTCCTCCCGGAACAGCTCGGCCAGCTCGGGGCTGGTGAGCCGCAGCATGTGGTTCACATTGCCGCGGCTGCGGCGATCATCCGGATCGCCATGCATGCCGGAGGCGGTGAAATTGGCGGAGCCGGTGATCACCTCCCGGTTGTCGATCACAACAAACTTGTGGTGCATCAGGCCGCTGCCGGCACTGCCATCGGCGGTGTCATCGATCACGGGAATCCCCCCCTGGCGCAGCATCACCAGGGCATCGCCACCTCCCAGGACCTCCAGTTGGGCACGCTTGTGGCGCTGGCGAGGGGTCAGTTCAGCGGGATGCTGCTCGCTCCAGGGACTGCTGTAACTGTTCTCCAGAACAACGCGCACCCGAATCCCCTGACGGTGCTTGGCCACCAGCGCCTCGGCAATGCGCGGCAACGACAACTCCTGTACCGCCACGAGGATCTCCTCCTCAGCCGCCTCAATGCCCGCCAACAGAAAGGCCTCCAGATCATCGCCCTGGCGCCACTGGTGATCGATCGGGCTGCGGTAGCGGCTGTTGGCGTTGTGGTTGAAGGCCACCGTGATGCCGGCAGGCAGCGGCAGGGGCTCGGCGGGGCTGCCCAACAGCTCGGCCTGGGCCGTGCAACTGGCCAGCAGCAGTGCCGTGAGGCTCAGCCAGCCCAGGGGGGATCGTCGGGACATGGAGCTCTGGCCGTCACTGTCCCCAGGGTTGCCTCAATGCTCGCCGGGCATCTCCGCGCTGCGCAACATCACCACGAACCAGAGGGTGCCGAGCAGCACGGCGGTGAGCAGGGCAGCAGGCAAACCCACCCAGCGCAGCACCAGGGGAACGGCCACGGGGAAGGCGATGGCCCCGGCCAGGGGGGTGAGGGCGACGACGGCCCGTTTCAGCTCCATGCCAGGCCTCGATTCAGAACCATTCGCTCACCGCTTTGTCGGAGGGATTGCTGTTGTCTTCAGGGGTGTTGCGGCTGAATTCGAGGGTGATGTTGCGCTTCTGCACCCCATCGGCCGCCACGGCCTCGATCGGATAGAGCTGCTGGCCATCGCGGAAGGGCACCTGCACGCGGAAGGTGCCCTCGGCCGAGAGGGGTACGTCTTCGCCGCCGATGCTGAGGCGAGCCGAGGGATCGGTGGCGCCGTACACAATCAGCTCGGCGTCGGCCACGAGCCAGAAGGAGCGCTGACGGGAGGCCACGCCACCCATGCCGGACTCCCGGCCACTGGCCCAGATGCCCACCCCGGAGGCGTTCAGCGCCCCGCTGTTGTGGTCGGAGTCCTCCAGCTCGTGGAAGGCCTCCGAGCCCCGGCTGATCCGGCGCCACTGGGATGTGGCACTCTGGTACAGGCGCTCATGCAGGTCGGTGTTCGCCACCCCCACGGATGGGGTGGCGGGCAGGGGCGGTGTGGCGGCGGGATTCGCCTCCAGTGAAAAGGGCACGAACTGGTCGAGGATCTGCTCGCTGGGATGGAGGGCCGGCACGCGGGCCACCGAGGAATAGGCCAGGGAAATCCAGCCGCCATTGGCCTTGCGGTAGCCGAGCTCGACGCGGTAATCCCGGTCGCTCAGGGGCACCGGCAGATACCACTCCGTGGCGTGGCTATCGACGATCACCTCCTGGAGGGTGTGGGGATGGACCGAGCCGCCGGGCAGGCCTGTGAGATCCGCCACCCGCAGGCAGAGCTGGGTGGCACCGGCCGCCTGGGCGGCGCCGCGGTCAGCTTCTGAGATCTCCCAGAACACATAGGCCCATTGGGGATCGCGGGGCAGGAAAACCACGCTGGTTTCGGCCGACGGGCGCGGGGCCGGAGCCATCTCGGCCTCGATCTGCTTGAGCGGCGGCTCCTGGGTGTCCTGCCGCCGTTCGATGGCGGCCACCAGTTGGTCCTTCGACTTGCGGCTGTACAGAGCCACGCCTAGGTCGCTGGCCACCTGGCGCAGCTGCCGCAGTGTCAATCGTGCCAGCGAACCGAGGGTAGGACTCACAGCGAAAGATTTCGTTTGGGATCAGTGTGATCGACTCTCCCATCACTTGAAGGGGTTGCTGGTGCGTGGTCAGGATCCACTGACGGCTTGAGCCCCGCGGGCTGATTCCCAAAAAAAAGGCGACCTTGCGGTCGCCCCTGGGGTTTGGGTTGGATCGGGCCCTCCGGCCCGGCCGGGATCAGCGCCCGATGCTGCGGTAGGGAATCTTGGCCATGTAGTCGATGTCGGCGCTGGCGGTGGAGCCACTGGCGCGCATGGAGGGCAGGCTGCGCACGATCGAGAGGTAGTCCTCGGGGAAGCCGCCGCGGCGCTGGCGCGAACGCTCCGGGTAAGACCTGGCGGGACCGCCGGTGTACACCATCTGGGGGAAGCCCAGGATGCCCCGGTAGTAGGCGTCGTAGCGGGGGCTGGTGAGGTTGAAAGGGGTCTCCCCCAGGTCTCGGCTGCCCACCACCCGGTTGCGGTGGAAGGGCACGGTGTCGTAGCCGAAGGCATCCAGGTATTCCTGGCTGTCGAGAATGTCATCCACCATGCCCTGGAGGCCGCGGGTCATCAGCACGGCAGACCAGGCAATCTCCTCAGCCTTGCCGAAGGTCTTGCGGCCCAGCAGCTTCTCCACCAGGTGGCGGGCCACCTTGTAGTTGCTGTTGAGGTTGTAAAAGCTGCGGGTGAAGGTGTCCGACAGGCAAAGCGAGCGGATGAAGTCCCGCACGGTGAGCTGGCCATCGCGCAACTGGCTCTCCAGGGTGCGGTCGCGGTCCACCTTGAAGGCGTGGAAGAAGATCTGGCGATAGGCGGCCTCGATCACGAAGTTCTGATCCTCCCGGTCCATGGCCTTGTCCATGGACACGGCCTTGGGATCCTCATCCGAGCCCACACGGAGTGCCTTCACCCGGGAGTTCTGGGTTGTGGGGGCGTACTTCAGGAGGGGCAGGGCCACGCGAGTTCAGCTTCCGTCGAGCGGATCGTAGAAGTGCGCTCTGGGGGGCACTGCTCCCCCCTGCCCAGGACTCACAGTCCGTAACGTTTGACCCTGGCCGCAGGGCCTACCAACCGAGAACGGAGAGGGCGCCTTCGCCCGGCCCCTCGCTCCCCCCAGCTTCGGGTCCAGCGGCGCCCCCCCCTGGCGTCGGGGTCGCCTCCAGCACCCGGGTCTCAACGCAGAAGGAGGCGGTGTTGGAGAGCCCCTCCACGGTGCTGGTGCGCAGGCGCACGTTGGGGCCGGCAAAGCTGAAGCGCTCCAGGCTGTTCATGGTTTCGTAGCCCGTGGTGAGCAGGAGGCCGTCCCGTTCATCCATCGCGAAATGGCCGGCCACCGGGGCCGTTTCGGCGTAGCCCCGGTCGCGCAGCAGCAGGCCTGAACGGCCCTCGCGGTCGGTTGGGATCAGGCCGAAGACACTCTCGCCTGCGTGGGCTTCCCCCGCCCGATCCCAGGCCATCGAGGCGTTCCAGGTCACCCGGCACCCCCCGGCCAGGGCGCCGGCCTGCTCGCCGTGCAGCTCGGCAATGGCGATCAGTCGGGCGTCATCGGGGGGCAACTCCACCACCTCGATCCAGGAATCGCCGGCCTCGGCGCGGCGGTGCAACAGGTGATGGCTGCTGCGCTGGGAGCGCCAGCGGCCGCAGCTCAGCCGAAAAAAACTGATGGCATCGGCGATGGCGGGGGTGCTGAGTGGGCTCACAGCGGCTGGGCGGCTGCGGAGATGATCGCAAGGCGCCGCCACTACTGGTGTCGTTGGTCGGCCTCTGCCGTGGCCCAGGCGATCAACTGATCCAGGCTCAGGGCCAGGGGCGTGCACTGCAGGCCGCTGGCAATCTCCTCCAATTGCCTGCCGAGGCCGATCAGCTCGCGCCGGAAGCTGTTGCGGAAGGCGGGGTCAGCGGCGGGGCCAGTTTGCTGGGCCAGCCAGTGGTCCAGTTGGCTGGTGGCTGGAAGGGCCCCTTCCCGGCTGCCGGCCATGGCCTGGAAGCTGCGCAGGCCGTGGGCCAACAGCCGCAGGTGATGGCGCTCCAGGTTGGGCAGCAGGGTGGCTTCGAGCCGCTCGGCCTCGAGGCGGCTGAGGGGGCCTGGGCTGGTGTCAGGGCCAGTCATGCCCCTAGGGCTGGGGGGTGGGGCACAGGCGGAAACCGCAGGAGTGGCCCTGCTCCAGCCGCCAATGCAC
>JAGYNF010000220.1 GCA_018400215.1 Cyanobium sp. M55B138
GTTGATCCGGCGCATCTGCTCGGGCAGCAGGATCAGGGCGGCAGGGGCGTTGTCGCCCTTGAGGGCCTGCACTTGGATCGTGATCTTGTCGTTGGCCAGGGCGCCCTTGAACAGCTCCCGCACCTTCTCGCTGCTGTCTTTGCCGTCGGCGTCGGCCAGCTCGCTCTCCCTCTCCTGCAGCGAGTCGTCCAGCTCGCTGTCCACCCGCTGAAATTTCAGCTCCTCGTGGCGGTATTCCAGCCAGGGGAGGAACTGGGTGTCGATGAAGGTGTCGGCCAGCAGCACTTCAGCCCCCTGGCTCTTCCAAAGGGAGAGGGCGCCGGCCTGGCCCGCTTCGTCGCTGCAGTAGAGGATGCGCTTGTCGTGTTCAGCGCTCAGCCGCGAGCGGTAGCCGGCCAGGGTGGTGAACACCTTGCCGTTCTCACCCGGGATGGGATCGAGGTTCTGGTCGTTCGCCTCCCCGTCCGCCGCGGTGGGTTGCTCCTGCGGTTGGGCCGTGGTGCCAAAGAGCACCAGATCGGCCACCTGATCGGCGAATTTGTCGTCTTCCATGGCACCGATCTTGATGAACGGGGCCAGGGATTCCCAGATCTCGGCGTAGCGCTTGGGTTCGTCCTTGTGCAGCTGCTTGAGGCGATCGGCCACCTTCTTGGCCACGAAGCCGCCGATCGAACGCACCCGGCGGTCGGTCTGCAGGGCCGAGCGGCTCACGTTGAGCGGGATGTCGGGGGAGTCGATCACGCCGCGCAGGGGCAGCAGGTAGCGGGGCACCACCTCCTTGATCGAGTCGCTCACGAACACGTTGTTGCAATAGAGCTTGATCTCGCCCTTCTCCCAGTCGGCCCGGCCGCTGGATTTGGGAAAGAAGAGGATGCCCTGCAGGTTGTAGGGGTAGTCGGTGTTGAGGTGCACCCACAGCAGCGGATCGCCCTGGAAGGGATAGAGGTAGCGGTAGAGCTCGATGTAGTCGTTGTCGCTCAGCTCGCGGGGGCTCTTGCGCCAGGGGGATTCGCGCTTGTTCACCGTCTCCCCCTCCAGCTGCACCTCCACCGGCAGGAAGTCGCAGTAGGTGGTGATCAGGGTGCGGATGCGGCTGGGCTCGATGTACTCAAGCTCCTCCTCCATCAGGTGCAGGATCACATCGGTGCCGGGTTCAGCGCGCTCGGCACCCTCCAGCGAGAAGTTGGGCGATCCGTCGCAGGTCCAGCGCACCGCCTCACTGCCCTCGCGGGCGGAGAGGGTCACCAGCTCCACCTGCTTGGCCACCATGAAGCTGGAGTAGAAGCCCAGGCCGAAGTGGCCGATGATGGCGTCGTTTTCGCTCTTGTACTTCTCCAGGAAATCCTCGGCGCTTGAAAACGCCACCTGGTTGATGTAGCGCTTCACCTCCTCGGCATCCATGCCGATGCCGTTGTCGGAGATGGTGAGGGTGTTGGCCTCGCGGTTGATGCGGATCTGGATCTTGCCCTCGGGGCCCTCGCTGCAGTCGCCGGCCATGGCCGCCATGCGCCGCTTGCTGATGGCATCCACACCATTGCTCACCAGCTCCCGCAGGAACACCTCGTGGCCGCTGTAGACGGCCTTTTTGATGATCGGGAAGATGTTCTCGGTGTGGATCTGGATCTGACCCTGCTCGGCCTGCAGCACCACAGCTCTACTTGCAACGTGCCTCCCAGCGTCTCCTGGGCGTGGGCCGATCGCCAAGGGGGTGACGTGGGCAGGAAACCGACCCCCGGGGGGGCTGCCTACGATCACGGCCCTGTCAGGGACCCCAGCCTTGCCAACCCAGCCGCCGATGCCGAGCCAGTGGCAGAACTTTCTGCGCAATCGGGGCGAGTGGCATGGTTCGTTTGTGACCCTCAGCCGTGCCGGTGTGATCGAGGCCGACACGCCGTCGATCCTCAGCCTCCAAAGCGATGAGGACGACCGCCTGGTGCGCTTTTGGCTGCGGCGCTATGGCCCGGAGGGCCGCAGGGGTGTGCCAGTCAGCGAGACCAAGCAGGACTACCGCAGCCTGGGCCGCCAGGTGGTGTTTTTTGAAACGGGGGCCTTCTCCAAGGGCTCCATGCAGCTGGCCCCCCACACCCCGTTTGGCGCTGAATACGGCTTTGTGCACCAGGACCGCCGCCATCGGCTGGTGCAGCTCTACAGCGAGGTCGGCGAGGCGGGCCAGCTGGTGTTGATCCGCGAATTCCGGGCGGGCAGTGCCGCCAGCGAACGCCCGCCCCTCAGCCCAGAGCAACTGCTGGGCCAGTGGCAGGGCCAGAGCGCCACGGTGACGGCGGACTGGCCCGAACCTGAACGGGCGGAATGCACGGTGCGATTTGAACCGGAGGATCTGGAGGCCTGCCAGTTTCTGCCGGATGGCGGCTACAGCCGCAGGCCCGACCGGGTGGGCCACCGCGCCGCCTTTCAGGTGGAGGTCGGTTGGCTGGGGGCCCCCGAGCGGCTGGAGCGGTTGATCCGCTGTTACGACGCCAGCGGTGCCTGGCATTCCGCCCGCCACGAGATCCTCACCCCCTGCTAGGGCCCAGCGCGCGCCTGTTCAATTTGGGGTTTCCCACAGGTTTCCCACAGCCGTCTGTACCAAGACTCACGGCCCCGCCAAGCCCCTGCCGCCTCACCGCGGAAATAGCGCCGCCGCTTGACAGGAGCACTGGCAAGGTTGGCGGCGACAACACCACACTGTTCAGAATGCACAGAATCG
>JAGYNF010000221.1 GCA_018400215.1 Cyanobium sp. M55B138
CCCCAGCCTTCCGCCCGCGAAGCCCTCGAAGCAGGCCTCCTTCACCGCCTTCAGGGAGCTGTGGGCCCGCGCATCGGCCACCACAGGGGGCAGGCCCAGCAGCCGGGCATAGAAGTCGCCGCAGAGCTGGTCGGCCATCACCACCGGCGTGCCGCTCTCCGCGTCGATCTTGTAGTACTCGCCGTTCCAGAGCAGCCGGTCGAAGTTGGCGCGGCTCTGCTCCAGCCAGCTGCTGAATTGCCGCTGCTCGCCGCTGGTGTCGAGCCCCAGCTCCAGCTGCAGCCGCTGGCCCATGGCCAGGGCCGCCTCCAGGGCGGCGATCCAGAGGGCACCGCAGTAGGCGCTCACCCCCTTGAGCGGCCAGTCGTCGAAGGTCTGGTCGGGGGCGCCGCCGTTGTCGGGCAGGCCGTCGTTGTTGGCGTCGAAGGTCTTGAGGTAGCGCAGGGCCTGCACCGCCGCCGGCCAGCAGTCGGCCAGGAAGCTGAGGTCTTCGCCGCTGGGGGCCAGCCTGAAGGTGCGCCACACCTGCAGCACGAAGTCGCTGGCCAGGTCCTTCCAGAGGTTGCAGTCCTGGTAGGCGGTGTAGTTGCTGGCGTCCCAGGGGCGTTCGTTGGGGGCGCCCAGGTCGTGGGGGGTGGCGCCGGCCACCTTGCGCGGGGCCTCCACCCGGCCCTTGCCCTGGGTGAAATACCAGCCGATCGGCCGTGGCGTGGGGTCGGCTGCCGGGATGGCGCGGGCGAAGCTGCGCAGCACGCTCTTGTCGAGCTCCGGCCACAGCTGCAGTAGGGCAAACGATCCGTAGAGGCGCACATCGAGGCTCTCATACCAGGCGTAGTCGAGGCACTCCAGCACCCCGAAGCGGCCCACCGGATCCTCGGGGCTGGCGGCGCTCCAGAGGCTGCCGCCGGAGGCCAGGTCGTAGAGCTCATTGAACAGGGCCATGCGCAGCGGCTCCGGCAGATCGCTGCGTTCCAGCACCGGCTGCTGCCAGGCCTCGATCGCGGCACGCCAGTCGCGCCAGTCGGCCAGGGCCTCGGCGGCGATGGCGGCGGCGGCGTTGCCCTCCGGGCCAAAGAAGTCGGTGTAGCGGCGCAGGCAGCGCGTGCCGGTGGCGAAGGCCGTGACCGGCAGGTCCCAGCTGATCACCACGGGGATCTCGATGCTCTCGCCCGGCTCCAGCCGGCAGCGCACGGCCAGGGCGGCGCTGGCCGGATCCTGGTCGGCGCTGGCCCGGTCGTTGTTGCTCTCAGGGATGGAGCCATCCCGCGCGAACGGTTCCCACAGCTCGGCGCCGTCGCCGGCGGGGTTCCAGCGGCTGCAGCGCTGGATTGTGAGCCCCGGGTGGCGCGTCTCCAGGTCGGCGTCGGTGGCGATGCACCACTGGCCCTGGCCCTCGGCGAGCGGCGTGCTGCGCTCCCCCTCCAGCAGCACCCCCTTGAGCGGGCCCTGCTCCACCCAGCGGTTGCGCTGGCCGCGGCTGCGGCCGATCGCCGGCACGTAGTTGTGCTCGGGGCTGCCGTCGTCGCGGAAGGTGACCGCTGCCGAGGGATCGGTGTTGGTGAACCAGCCGAGCGTGTTGCGCCAGCTCAGCAGCAGCGACAGATCCAGGGCCTTGCGGCCGGGGTTGTGCAGGGTCCACACGAACACCGCCACCGGGTAGCTGCTGCGCTGGTAGTCGCCCGGGATCACGGGGCTGAAGGCCTGGCAGCTCACCTGCGCTGCGAACACGCCGTCGTAGCTGGTCCAGCTGAGCGGGTAGCGGGCGGCGTAGCTGCCGCTGCGGCGCTCGGGGGTGCTGGCGGGATACCAGTTCCAGGCGCTCAGCGGTTCGCCCGCCTCGGGCCGGGAGGCATCCACCTCGGGCTTCACCGCCAGGGCGTGGGCGCGGCGCTGCTCGCCGTTGTGCTCATAGAGGGCGAACTGGCAGTCGGGCAGGGTGCCGAACCAGTGCTCGCCGCCGTCCAGGTGCCAGAGGTTGAAGCAGCCGTCGGGGGCGCGGCCGATGCAGCCGGCGCCGAAGCCCCCCAGGGGCATGCCGTGGTTGGGGCCGTCGTCGAGGTTGCTGGCGTAGCGCACCGTGTAGGGCTGCTCCCAGCCCTGGCCGAAGGGCCGGCTCCAGCTGGCCGGTGGCGCTGCGGCGGGTCGCTGGGATCGTTGGCTCCGCAGCAGCGAGTGGATGGCGGAGAGGCCGAAGCGCGCCATGGGGCTGGGAAAGGTGCGCCCAGCTTGTCAGAGGTGGCTGGCGGCTCAGCCCGACCCCGGCTCGCAGGCCTGGCCCTGGAAGCTGCCGTTCACCTCCTGGTCCACCAGGGCGTCGAGGGTGACGGCGGAGCGCACCAGGGCCTGGTAGCGCTGCACCACCCGACGGTTGCGCTCCAGCCAGGTGCCCGGATCGCCGCTGGGGAGACCGGCGCCGTCGCCGGCCAGCAGGTCGAGGTCGTTCTGCTGGGCCAGCAGGGCCAGCACCAGGTCGTGGATGCGCTGGCGGCGGTGGCTCATGGCGGCGGGAAACGCGCGGCTGGGCATCATGGCGCCAGTTGCCGCCCCCCGCTGAACCCCGCTGGAGCCTGGATTGATGTGGTGGGTTGCGATGCCTCCGGGCTGGAGGGCCTGCCACCTGCCCAGCGGACGCTGCTGCAGCGGGCGCGCCTGCTGGTGGCGCCCGCGCGGTTGCTGGAGCAGCTGGCACAGGCCTGCCCC
>JAGYNF010000222.1 GCA_018400215.1 Cyanobium sp. M55B138
CCTGCTCCCCCAGCTGCCGCACGATGGCATCGAGGTGGGCCGTGGGGTGCTGGCCAGCCTGATAGCGGAAGCTCACCAGCCCGGCCGGCGGCGCCTCCGGCAGCAGGGTCTCCACACCAGGCAGCTGTTGCAGCCCCTGCCAGAGATTCAAGGCACCCTGGCGGATGCGCGCCAGCCGCTCCTGGCTGGAGCCCTCCGCCTCCAGCAGTTGCAGGGAACAGTCCAGCCCGGCCGCCAGGGGCAGGCAGGAGGTGGCCACCTCAAAGCGGCGCCCATCGCGGTGAAAGCTGCTGCCGGCCTCGTGTTCATGGCTGAGGCTGCGCCAGCCGATCAGGGTGGGCTGGGCCTGCTCCAGCAGCCGCTCAGAGAGGGCCACCACCCCCAACCCCTCGGGGCCGCAACACCACTTGTGGCCGGTGCAGCCGTAGATATCGGCGTGGCGGGCCGCATCGGCCACGGGAATGGAGCCCAGGCTCTGGGCCGCATCCACCAGCAGCCACGGTTGGCGGGGGTGGTGCTGCAGCTGCTCGGCCACGGCTTGGATCGGCATCACGGCGCCGGTGTTCCAGAGCAGATGGGAGAGCACCACCAGCCGGGTGCGGGGGGTGATCGCCTGCTCCAGCTGCTGCAGCACGGCGGCCTCCAGCTCCGCCTGGGGCCGTTGCTGGCAGCTGGCCAGCACGGGCAGGGTGGCCAGCGTGAGGCCTTCGCGCCGGGCCAGTTCCCGACAGGCCGCCACCACCCCCGGGTGCTCACAGTCGCCGATCAACAGCTCATCGCCCCGTTGCCAGGGCAGCCCCCAGAGGGGCAGCACGCAGCCCGAGGTCACATTTTCGGTGAGGGCCAGCCGCTGGGGGGGCACCCCCAGCCAGTGGCTGAGCCGTTGGCGCAGCCTGCCGCTCACCTGCTCGAGCAGGGGCCACACCGCCGTGGTGAAGGGTCCGTGCTGCTGGATCATCCGCCAGCAGGCGGTGATCGCCTCCAGGGAGGGGGTGGGCAGGGGCCCCTGCCCTCCGTAGTTGAAGTAGGTCTTGTTGGCCAGGGCGGGCATCAGGGCCCGCAACTGATTACGTTGAACTTGATTGGCTGCTGGTTGCATGGCACTGCCCGTTGAGGCCATCATCGATCGGCGTTGGGCCCGCAGCCTGCGCCGCTTTGCCGACGGCGGCAAGGTGCGCTACTGGATCAATGGCAGGCCCCGCCGCCTTGATGATGGCACCAGGGCAGAGGCGATCTCCCGCCAGGAGGCCAATGTCATCCGCGCCACATTTGCGGAAGTCGATCGACTCACGGGGCTGCGTTTGGTGGAGAAGCGCAACCGCTCCAACACCCAAATCGACCTGTTCCGCATTGGCGACTATGGCGAGGAAGGCTTGCTCGGGCAGACCACGAAGCGTAAGGGTTGGTTTGAAATCAGCTGGGAGAATCGTGGTGGCGACCGCGTCACCACAAGTGAACGCTGGACCATCACCCACGAGATCGGCCACGCCCTGGGGCTGGCCCATCCCTACGGCAGGCCAAATTCCCGGCGTTGGGATCACAGTGACACGATCATGTCGTACAACCGCTCAAGCAATACCAGCTTTTCACCGACGGATGTGGCTGCACTCCAGGAGCTCTGGGGCATGGCCTGAGCTGGATTCAACGGCTGCCGTTTAAATCTGGTCGCCGAATGTCACTTGGCAGGCGGCATTCACCAGTTCCGCTTCGGCAATGGTGGTGGGCACTTCGTCATTGAGCAGGCCATCGGCACAGTCGGCCTGCATCTGGTAGGTCTGGCCGCCGTTGTTCACCACAAAGGTCACACCGGTCTCATCGATCGGTTCAACAGACCCGTAATAGAGCTGCATGGTGGTATTGGGCACCAGCACGGTGGGCTGTTGCTGGCGAATGGCGTTGTTGATCGCACTGTTCACGATCAGTGCGGTGGTGAGGGCATTCACGCCCCAACCCAGGGCCTGCCCGCCCCACCAGCTCCAGGAAGGGGAGCTGGAGTTGTACCAGCCCCCACCCCAGGGGCGGTTGGAGCCCCAGTTGGAGTTCCGGGCCCAGCCGGGATAGCCGTAGAAGCGTTTGTTGTATTGAACTGGGCTGATCCAAATGTTGCGGCGGGATTTGTTGTGGCGGGCCCACTGATCCCGGTTCCAGGCTTCCCACTGCTGGCGTTGGGCCTTGCGGTAGCCCTTGTCTTTGCCTTTTTTTAGGCCGTCTTCGCGACCTTCTTGGTAGATGCGCTCCCGTTCCTTGTTGGAAACTTTTTTGGGATCAGAGGTTTTCTTGTTGGTGGATTTTTGATCTGTGGATTTTTTATCAGTGGATTTTTTATCAGTCGATTTCTTGCTGCTGGGTTGCTTGGCGTCGCTCTTCTTGTCTGTGGTTTTGGTTTCTTGTTTTTTGTTGGTGCTTGATTTGGGTGGTTGCTTGGTGGTGCCGCTGCTGCTGCCCTTGCTTGGCTGGGTTGATTTCTGTTCTTTTTGTGGTTGAGATTTATTCTTTTTCTTGTTTTTTCCGTCGCTATCTTTGTCTTTCTCGGCCAGCAGCAGAGGGTTCCCCGTTGGGGCCCATTCGCCATGGGCAAGGGGCAGGGCCGCCATGGCGGGAAG
The DNA here is from genome assembly GCA_018400215.1 of Cyanobium sp. M55B138. Classification (GTDB taxonomy): domain Bacteria; phylum Cyanobacteriota; class Cyanobacteriia; order PCC-6307; family Cyanobiaceae; genus NIES-981. The sequence continues at coordinate 2,604 of JAGYNF010000222.1, forward strand.
GCTGGTGCTCCCGGCCATCACCA
>JAGYNF010000223.1 GCA_018400215.1 Cyanobium sp. M55B138
GCGGCGCTGGCGCAGCTGGTTGAGCCAGCGGCGCCGCCAGGGGCCGCTCTCAAACACCCCGTGCAGATAGGTGCCGGCCACCAGCCCGCCGCTCTCGCCGTAGGGCCGCCAATGGCCCAGCTCGGGGTTGGTGGCCAGGGGCTGCAGGCAAGGGGCGGTGTCGGCGTTGTCGATCGGGGTGCTGAGGCCGCGGTGCAGCTCGAAGCCCTCCAGGCTCAGGCCCTCACCGGGCCAGAGGGCCTGGCTGCTGCGCTGGCGCAGGGCTTTGGCGCCGCCGAACACGGTGCGCAGGGGCAGCAGATCCAGGCCGGCCACCGCCTGGCCGGCGCTGGCGGTGCCGCCCTCCAGGCCCTCCGGATCCCGCAGCTCCCGCCCCAGCAGCTGCATGCCGCCGCAGATGCCGAACACGTGCCCCCCCGCTGCGGCGAACTGCTGCAGTTGGCTGCAGAGTGGCGCACTTCGCCGCAGGGCCTCCAGATCCCGCAGGGTTTGCTTGCTGCCGGGCACCACCACCGCATCGGGCTTGCCCAGCTCCTCGCCCGGTGCCACCCAGCGCAACTGCACGCTGGGTTCGGCCTCCAGGGGGTCGAGATCGGAGAAGTTGCTCAGGGAGGGGAGCTTGAGCACGGCGATCTCCAGCTCGGCGCCGCGCTTGCGGCCGCGGCGTTCCAGCAGATCGAGGGAGTCTTCCGGCGGGAACAGCTCATCCAGCCAGGGCATCACCCCCAGCACCGGGATGCCGGTGTGGGTCTCCAGCCAGCGGCGCCCCCCATCAAACAGCTCGCGGCGGCCGCGGAAGCGGTTGATCAGCAGGCCGCGGATCAGCGGTCGCTCCACCGGCCGCAGCAATGCCAACGTGCCCACCAGCTGGGCAAACACCCCGCCCCGCTCGATGTCGGCCACCAGGATGCAGCGGGCCCGCAGGTATTGGGCCAGCCGCAGGTTGGTGAGGTCGCGGGGCTGGAGGTTCACCTCCACCGGGCTGCCGGCCCCCTCCAGCACCAGCCGCCCACCGGGGTGCGCCGCCTGCAGCGCGTCCAGGCCGGCGCGAATCGCCGCCCAGCCCGGCCGGAACCAGTCGCGGTAGTAGTGCTCGGCGCGGGCCTGACCCACCGCGTGGCCCAGGTGAATCAGCTCACTGGTGGAATCGCCCTGGGGCTTGAGCAGCACCGGATTCATGCTGTGGTGCGGCTCCAGCCTGGCGGCCCAGGCCTGCAGCGCCTGGGAGTAGGCCATCTCGCCACCCTCCTGGTCGACCCAGGCGTTGTTGCTCATGTTCTGCCCCTTGAAGGGCAGGGGTGTTTCGCCGCGGCGCCGCAGCACCCGGCAGAGGGCGGCCGTCATCAACGACTTGCCGGCGCCGCTGCTGGTGCCCAGCACCATCAGCGGGGTGGGGGAGGGTGGCGTCACAGGCGGGGCCGGGAGCGGCGCAGCTGGTGGTGGATGCGCTCCAGCAACGGCGCCCGGGGAATCTCACCGGGCCAGCTGGCCAACAGCTCCCGGCCCATCGGGGTGAGACGCACCCGCTCGGTGAGGCCCTGGCCATCCACTTCGCGGCGCAGCACCCCCAGGCGCACCAGCCAGATGAAGTGGGCCTCCACCCGCTCCGGCCCCATCCGCCCCCAGCAGAGGGAGGCGGCCTCCGGCAGGCGGCAGAACGCCCGACTGCCGATGGGCTGCTCACTCACCCGCGCGTAGAAGGCACGCCGAAAGGGCAGGCAGCGCATGGCCTGGCTGGCCCGGGCCCAGGAGCGACCATCATGGGGTGGCTGTCGTTTCATGGCAGCCATTCTCGTTACGGCTCCCCCCGCCATGTTGGTGCTGGCCTCCGCATCGCCCGCCCGTCGCCGCCTGTTGGAGCAGGCGGGCATTGCCCACCGGGTGCGGGTGAGTGGCGTCGATGAGAGCAGCGTTGTGGCGGCCGACCCCGGGCAGCTGGTGCAGCGCTTGGCAGTGGCCAAGGCCGAAGCTGTGGCGGCCGCTGAGGGCGAGGCGGTGGCCGTGCTGGGCTGCGACTCCGTGCTGGTGGTGGAGGGGGAGGTGTATGGCAAGCCCCGCGACCGCGAGGAGGCCATCGCGCGCTGGCTGCGAATGGCCGGTGGTGAGGGGGTGCTGTACACCGGCCACGCCCTGCTGCAGGGCCTGGCCGAAACCCGTGTGGCCGTGGTGAGCACCACCCTGGCGTTCGCCGCTGTGGATCGTCCTGAGATCGAGGCCTATGTGGCCAGCGGTGAACCCCTGCGCTGCGCCGGTGGTTTTGCCTTGGAGGGTCGCGGGGGTCTGTTTGTGGAGCGGATTGAGGGCTGTTTCAGCAATGTGATTGGCCTGAGCCTGCCGCTGCTGCGGCGTTGGCTCAGCGCTTGCCCCCCAAGAACAGATCGTTGATCAGGTCACGGTGCTGCTCCAATAAAAAACCCCCGCCGAAGCGAGGGCTGTTCGATTGAGCTGGGGTCAACCAGGATGGGACTGGGACTGCCGCTACGGGCAGCCCCGACCACTGGGGTTCAGTCGAGATCCGGCATGGCCAGGGTGGGCTCGGCCTGACGATCGATGCCCTTCTCGAAACCGGCGGCAGCGGCGCGGGCGCGGCCAGCGTGCCAGAGGTGACCCACCAGG
>JAGYNF010000224.1 GCA_018400215.1 Cyanobium sp. M55B138
GCCGGTGACCCTGCTGATCCCCGACGCCGTGCTCACGGGCCAGCGCTACGACGTGGATGTGCTGCTCGACGATCCCCTCGACGGCGCCATTGCCGCCGGCGGGATCGTGGAGCTCACACCGCTGCAGGTGGCGGCGCTGGAGAGTCCCGACCTCAAGCTGGGTGCCCTGGGCGCCGGTGGTGTGTTTCGCACCGTGCAGGCGCCGTTCAGCCCGGGAACCCAGGCGTGGGCGGTGTTGCTGGTGCACCCCGATGGGGTGGTGAGCGTGAGCAAACAGGTGCGGGTGGTGGCTGACAAGGCCCAGCTCAAGCCTTGAGTCAGCGCAGGTCGGCGGGCACCAGGTAGCCCTTGCCACCCCGGTCGAGCCGGTCAAAGTGTCGCCGCAGGTAGGGGTTTTGCTGGGCTTCCTGGCGATCCAGCCGGCCATCGCCGTTGCGGTCCAGCTGGTGGAACAACTGCCCCATGCGCTGTTGGTAGAGCTCCAGCTCGTTGGCCCGCACGGCCGGCAGACCCGCCGCCGGTGCCATAACCGGTGCTATCGCCGTGAGAGCGCCCACCAGGACGCCTGCCAGTGCTGTTGGAAGGGGCTGCATGGGTTCAGGCTATGCAGCCCGCCGGGACGCTTGATGGCCAACCTCCAGGCAAGCTGTGACCAGATCTTTCCGGCGAAGCCGATGCCAGTGGGCCAGCGCATCTGGGTGATCGACGACGACCCTGAACTGCGCAAGCTGGTGGGCACCTACCTCACCGACCAGGGCTACGACGTGCGCTGCCTGGCCAATGGTGAGCAGCTGATGGTCCGCCTGGCCAGCCAGCGCCCCGACCTGGTGGTGCTCGACCTGATGCTCCCCGGTGACGACGGCCTCACCTTGCTGCGTCGGCTGCGCGATGGCGGCGACGACCTGCCCGTGGTGATGCTCACCGCCAAGGGCGATGCGGTCGACCGCATCATCGGTCTGGAACAGGGGGCGGACGACTACCTGGCCAAGCCCTTCCTGCCCCGCGAGCTCACGGCCCGCATCGAGGCGGTGCTGCGCCGGCGGGTGGCCCTGCCGGCCGGGACGCCCCTGGCGGATGGGCAGCAGGTCACAATCGGCGAGCAGGTGCTGGATCTGGCCGCCCGCACCCTGGAGCAGGCCGAGGCGATCACCGTGCTCACCTCCGGCGAATTCGCCCTGCTGGCGGCCTTTGTGCAGCATCCGCACAGGCCCCTGTCGCGGGAGCGGCTGGTGGAGCTGGCCCGCGGGCCGGACTCGGTGACCGACAGCCGCAGCATGGACGTGCAGGTGTCGCGGCTGCGCAAGCTGGTGGAACCGGACCCCGCCCGCCCCCGCTACCTGCAGACGGTGTGGGGCTATGGCTATGTGTTTGTGCCCGATGGCCAACCTCGCAGCCGTTAGGTCGGCGCTGCGCTATGGCCTGCTGGGGCTCGGCGTGGCCCTGCTAACCACCGCCCAGCTGCAGGGGTTGCTGGCGGAGCGCCTGCAGCGTGACCGGATTGCCCAGCAGGGGCCGGAGGTGCTGTTCCAGCTGCGGTTGGCGGAGCTGGCCCTCGATCGCCTGCCCCCCGCCCAGCTGGCCCGGCTCAGTGGTCTGCCCCTGCGGGTGGGGGCCAACCCACCCAGCCGCCGCGACCGGACCCTGGAGGCCCAGGGCGCGCTGCTGCGCCAGGAGCTCTGCCCGGCGATCTCCCCCTGCCCCGCGGTGTTGCCGGCCGCGGGGCCTGAGCGGGGGGTGTGGGTGGAGTTGTTGGCGCCCCTGGATCCGGTGTGGTTGCTGGTGCCGATTCCGCCGGTGCGTCCCTGGCCGCCGGATCCCTGGCTGCTGGTGGTGGGCCTCGGCCTTGGGGCCAGCGCCGCGCTGCTGCTGTTTTTCTGGTGGGAGGTGCAGCGGCCCCTGGTGCAGCACCAGCAGGCGCTGGTGCGGGTGGGCCGGCGCCAATGGCCTGGGCTGCAGCGGGAGCGGGGCACGGCGGTGGTGCGGCAGCTGATCGGCCGCTTCAACGCCATGGTGCAGCACCTGCAGGCCGGGGAACGGGAGCGGGCCGTGATGCTGGCGGGCATTGCCCACGACCTCAAAAGTCCGATCACCCGGTTGCGGTTTCGGCTCAGCCTGGCCGACCTGCCCGAGTCCGACCGACAACAGGCGGAGGGCGACCTGGCGGCGATGGAGCGCATCACCGGCCAGTTCCTGCTGTTTGCGGGCGGTGGTGACCACGAGCCCGCTGTGGCTGTGCCCCTGGAGCAACTGCTGGCCGAGCAGGCTGCGGGGCTGGACGCGACGGAGCTGGCCCTCGATCTGGAACCGCTGGTGCGGGTGGTGCAGCCGGTGGCCCTGGCCCGGGCTGTGGCCAACCTGATCGACAACGCCCGCAGCTACGGAGCGCCGCCGTTGCGGTTGCAGCTGCGGGCCTCAGAGCCGGCCGGGGCGGGGTTTCGGATCGTGCTCTGGGATGGCGGCCCTGGCATCTCAGCCGAGCAGTGGCACCAGGCACTGATCCCGTTCCAGCGGCTCGATGCCGCCCGCGGCGGTAGCGGCCACTGCGGCCTGGGCCTGGCGATCGCCGCCCGGGTGGCCCGGGCCCATGGCGGCCAGCTGGAGCGGTTGGGGGGC
>JAGYNF010000225.1 GCA_018400215.1 Cyanobium sp. M55B138
GCGACCGGCTCTAATAAGGGGGATTGGATCTCCAAGGGAGGTGATGGCGTTGGTTGTAACCCCGGCTCTGACCACCCCGATCGAGCTGATGGCGGCCCAAGTGGACTGTGAGGTGCTGACGCTTCCCACCGGCGCTGAGGTGTTCAGGCTCGGGACCCCGGCCGATTCCATCTATGGCGTGCGGCGCGGCATCGTGGAGGTGATCGCGGAAGCGGGCGAAAAGCTCTGCTACAGGCCGGGGGAGCTGTTCAGCTACGAGGACATCCTCTGGGGTGCGGGCCTGTACCGCAACACGGCTGTGGCCCGTACGCCGGTGGAGGTGGTGCGGCTGGATCGGCTGCGCTTCCTCAACCTGCTTCACAACCACCCCACCCTGGCCCTGTTGCTCATCGGTCAGCAGCACGAACGGCTGCGGGAGCAGCGCACCAGCGGCACCTGCTGCTACTGAGCGCCCAGCAGGAGTAGCAGGCTGCGCACCACCTTGGCGGCCAGCACGCTGCTCACCCCGCTGGGGTCAAGCATCGGCGCCAGCTCCACCACATCTGCCGCCACCAGCTGGTGGTGGCGCAGCTCCTCCACCAGGGCAGCGAAATCCCGCCACAGGAAGCCCCCCGGCTCGGGGGTGCCGGTGCCGGCCATCACCGCCGGATCAAACCAATCGAGGTCCACGGTGAGATAAAGCGGCTTGCCGCGCAGGGGCTTCAAGGCTGCGGCCATGGCCTCGATCGCCACCAGCCTGCCGCTCTGGCGCAGCTCACTGAATTCCTCGCGGGTGCCGCTGCGGATGGCGATCTGCAGCAGCTGCTGGCTGGGCAGCACCTCCAGACAGCGACGCATGGCGCAGGCGTGGCTGTGGTGGGCGCCGAGCCAGTTGTGGCGCAGGTCGGCGTGGGCGTCGAGCTGCACCAGCACCAGCTCGGGGTGCTGCTCCGCCACGGCGGCCACCGCGCCGGAGCTGATCGAGTGCTCACCGCCGAGCATCAACGGTTTGAGGCCCAGGCCCAGCACCGCTTGCGTGGCCTGTTTCACCGCCGCCACCACGGGCTCAGGGGCGCCGAAGGGGATATCCACGGCGCCCAGGTCGGCGAAGGCCAGATCTTCCAGGTCGCGGTCGAGCTGGGGGCAGTAGGTCTCCAGGCCGCTGCTCACCTCGCGGATCGCCGCCGGGCCGAAGCGGGTGCCCGGGCGGAAGGAGGTGGTGCCGTCGTAGGGCACGCCGAACAGCCCCACCCGGCAGCCGGCCGGATCGCGCTGGCTGCCCATGTAGATGGTGCCGTCGGTGTCGAACAGATTGTTCAAGGCGGTGGTGGTCAGAGGTGAGATTTCCTGAATGCGGTGCAGTCTGATCTGCGCCACCTCTGGAGCTGAGCTCAGGAACTTGTGTTGGCTTTGGGATTGGCTTCGTCGTAGGCGCCCGGCACCAGGTGGCTCCAGCGGCGATGCCAATGGGCAATGAAGCTGTCCGCCTTCACCAGGCACTGGTGCTGCAGCCCGCCGCGGGCTGGGCGGTTGGCCAGCAGCACCGCCAGGTCGTCCGGCTGCACAAAGCGGGCTTCCAGCCAGTTGGAGATGCCGGAAAGGGCTCGGGAGAAAGGGGCCTTCACCAGGTAGCGCACCCAGCCGATCGAGCGCTCTCGGTTGATCGGCACGAGCGTGGCGTATAGGTAAATGCCGTAGTCAAACTCGAGCAGGCTCTGGTTTGGGAATAGCAGCTGGTGGGGCAAGCGGAAGGGTTTGCCGCCGCCGCCGTCGGGCTCGAAGCGAGCCGTACCGCGCCAGTGGTCACCCTCCAGCTGCAGGTCTTCGTAGACCATGCGGGTGTTGCGTTTGGAGCTGATCGAGAGCCACACCAGTGGATGGGTGAAGGGGGTGTGGTGCATGTCCATCAGTTGCTCTACAGACCGCTCCAAGGGCATCTCCCAGAGCATTTCGGTGTCGGCCGAAGCGAGCGGCGGTATGCCGGCCAGGGCTGGCAGGTAGGGCACTGCGGCGGGCATGGTTTCGGGGCTGCCGCTCCACAGCCACAGGAACCCGTGGGCTTCGAGGCAGGGGAAACGGCGAATCGCCATGCCCGGGGGGATCTTGGCGGCGCTGCCCTCGCAGGGCATCAGCCGGCACTGTCCCGTGCCGTCAAATTCAAACCCGTGAAACTTGCAGACCAGGTTGTGGCCATGGACCGAACCCTGGCCGAGGTCGGCGCGGCGGTGGGGGCAGAAGCGCCCATGGGCCTGGGCTTCGCCGCGGCCATTGCGCCACACCACCACTTGGGCTCCCAGGCGCTCCAGGGCGATCGGTTTCCGCTTGAGCTGGCGGGAAGGCAGCAGTGGCCACCAGGTGTCGTTCGGCACCAGAGCGGCAAGGTTGACGGCCGGTTCCATGGCACAGGTGCCCACTACCGGCAAGATGGCTCGAGCCCTGGCGGTGGCAAGCCAACGTCGTCGATTGCAATACGCAGCCCAGCGCCTGCGTCAGCCCAGCGCCCGCTCGATCGCGGCCGGGATGGCGTCGAAGGCGCCGCGCTGCCAGCGGGGGCTCCAGATCTCGCAGCCTGCCGCCACGGCGGCGCCGTCTATAGCATCCGGTAGTTTCTTCAACGAATATA
>JAGYNF010000226.1 GCA_018400215.1 Cyanobium sp. M55B138
TGCGTGGAGAACGGCCCTCAACAGCACAGACGCGGTGGGTACCCTGGCCGAGAAGAAGGCCAGCGACCTGATCCTCTGGGACAGCTCCACCCGGGCCACAAAAGGCAAGCTTGGCGCTCCCGATGGCACCCAAGCAGTTGGCGTTGTTGCTCGCCGAGTTGGCCGAGGCATCCTGGGAACTGGAGGTGCACCATGACCACAACGCCCCTGGGATTCGTCAACGAAGCCCAGGGGCGGCAGATGGCTGAAGAGATCCGCGAGGAGATCCCGGAGGCCGAGGTGCGCCTGTTCGGCTCCCATGCCCGCGGCGATGCCAGGCCCAGCTCCGATGTGGACCTGATGATCACGGTCAGCGACGACTGGTACGCCACTCACAATCGCTTCGAGGTGCTTGGGCAGCTCTGGAACAAGCTCGCGCGCCATCGCATTCCAGTGGACCTGCTCCTGTATCCGCGCAGCAAGGTGGAGGAGCGTCGCCACTGGCTTAGCCACGTGATCGCCCAGGCCCATCGTGAGGGGAGGGTCCTGGATGGCTCGCACTGAGGCCCAGGCCATGCTTCGGGTCGCCAGGCGCGATCTCAGGGCGGCACGGCTGCGGGCGGTTGATGAGGCCGTCAAGGCCTGGATTCTCAGCCGCGATCGCAAAGTCCCCTTCACCCACGACATCGCCGAGCTGCTGCAGATCCTGGGCGAACAGGGCGTCGATCCATCGCCCTATCTGCAGTTCTCCCAGTTCACGCTCTTCGCCGTTCAACACCGCTACGACGACGAACCGGAGCAGCTGGAAGGCCTGGGTGATGCGCTGCTCGACTTCCAGGGCCCAGCCGATCTGGAGCACTGGCTGAGCCAAATCGAAACAGCCTGAGCCCGCCCCTTAGGCTGCCGGTCGCCCCCCTACCCCGCCCCGTGCTCGACCAGCGCCTCCTGCGCGACAACCCCGACCTGATCACCAGTGAGCTCGCCCGCCGCGGCCTCACGGTCGACCTCACCGGTTTGCAGCTGGTGGCCCAGCAGGAGCGCCAGCTGGAGGAGCAGCGCAGCAACCTCCAGGCCGAGGGCAACCGCATTGGCAAGCAGGTGGGCCAGCTGATCCAGGCCGGCGCCAGCCCCAAGGGCCCTGAGGTGCAGGCCCTGCGCGACCAGGGCAACCGCATCAAGCAGCAGGTGGCCGTGCTGGAGGAGGAGGAGAAGGGCCTCGAGCAGCGGTTACGCGATCAGCTGCTCGCCTTCCCCAACCTGCCCGCCGCCGCCGTGCCCCCCGGCAGCAGCGAGGCCGACAACGTGGAGGTGAAGCGCTGGGGCAGCCCCCGGCAGGAGAGCGGCCTGCAGGAGCACTGGCAGATCGGTGAACGCCTCGGCCTCTGGGAAACGGAGCGCTCCGTGCGCATCGCCCAGAGCCGCTTTATCACCCTGCTCGGTGCCGGTGCCCGTCTCGAGCGGGCCCTGATCAGCTTCATGCTCGATCAGCACAGCGCCCGCGGCTACACCGAGGTGCTGCCGCCGATCCTGGTGAATTCCGCCAGCCTCACCGGCTCCGGCCAGCTGCCCAAATTCGCCGAAGAGAGCTTCCGCTGCGCCGACGACGACCTCTGGCTCACCCCCACCGCCGAGGTGCCCCTCACCTCCCTGCACCGCGATGAGGTGCTACCCGCCGAGCAGCTGCCCCTGCGCTACTGCGCCTACACCCCCTGCTTCCGCCGCGAAGCCGGCTCCTATGGCCGCGACACCCGCGGCCTGATCCGCCTGCACCAATTCAACAAGGTGGAGCTCTACTGGTTCTGCCACCCCGACCACTCCGCCGCCGCCCACGAGCAACTCACCGCCCACGCCGAAGCCATCCTCGAAACCCTCGCGCTGCCCTACCGCCGCATCGAGCTCTGCACGGCTGATCTCGGCTTCTCCGCCGCCCGCACCTTTGATCTCGAGGTGTGGCTGCCCGGTGCAGGCGCCTATCGCGAAATCTCCAGTTGTTCGGTGTGCGGCGACTTCCAGGCCCGCCGTGCCTCGATTCGCTTCAAGCAGGCCGACAGCAAGGGCACCCAGCTGGTGCACACCCTCAATGGCTCCGGCCTCGCCGTGGGTCGCACCATGGCCGCCCTGCTCGAAAACGGCCAGCAGTCCGATGGCAGCGTGAAGCTTCCCGCCGCCCTGGTGCCCTACTTCGGCGGCGACACGATCGGCGCGGGGTGAGGGCGGCTGGGGCGCCGTCAGTCGAGGTCGAGCAGCGACACCCCCGGGGCCGCCTCCCGCAGCTCCCGCGATTCATCCACCAGCACCTGCAGGATCTCGCGGCTGAATTGGGGGTGTTGCCGCATCGCCCGCACCACATTGCGCACCGTGTCGGGCGTCAGCCCACCATGCAGGGCCAGGTCATGCACCCGCTGGCGGAAGTGCTCCAGCGCCTCCTCCTGCTCGGGCGTGAGCTCGGGGCTGCTGGGATGGTTGATCTCCATGGCGCTGCGGGCTGCCGGTTTGTCCTCACGCTAGGGCTGCAATCGGGGCTGCAGCAGGGCCAAACGCAGGGCGTAGTCGCTAAACGGCGGAAAGAAAGCCGCCCCA
>JAGYNF010000227.1 GCA_018400215.1 Cyanobium sp. M55B138
GCCCGGGCCCAGATCGTGTACGGCGACATGATCCTGCTCAACAAGTGCGACCTGGTGGCCGAGGAGCGGCTCGAGGCGCTGGAGTGCCGGCTGCGCCAGATCAAGACCGACGCCCGCATCCTGCGCTCGGTGAAGGGGGAGGTGCCCCTGCCGCTGCTGCTGAGCGTGGGGCTGTTCGAGAGCGACAAGGTGGTGGCCGAGCAGATCACCCCGGACCCGACCCAGGACCACAGCAGCTGCGACCACGACCACGGCCACTGTGAACACGAACACGAGCACCATCACGTCCACGACCACAGCCATCACGACCACAGCCACCACGACCACAGCCACGACCCCCATCCCGACCACGCCGCCATCGAGGGCTACACCTCGCTCTCCTTCGCCGCTGAGGGGCCGTTTGCCCTGCGCAAGTTCCAGAACTTCCTCGACAACCAGCTCCCCGAGAGCGTGTTCCGGGCCAAGGGCATCCTCTGGTTCAACGAGAGCGAGCGCCGCCATGTGTTCCACCTGGCCGGCAAGCGCTTCTCGATCGACGACTCCGACTGGCCCGATGGCACCCGCAAAAACCAGATCGTGCTGATCGGCAAGAACCTCGACCACCCCGAGCTGCGGCAGCAGCTCCAGGCCTGTGTGGCCAAGGATGCCGGCAAAGGCTTCGCCTGAGCAGCCGCCACGGCCGGCAGCACCGATACTGGAGCCGGGTTCTCCGGATTCAGCCCGGAGAGGTAAGGAGGAAAGTCCGGTGGTGGGAGGTTCCCTCCCCAGTCCGGCACTGTCCCGCAGCTGTGATGGCCGGCCCCCAGCCGACCTCAGTCAGAACGCTCGCCCCAGCCCCCAACCTTTCGCCGCCGGCGCGGACCGGCCTGCCCATGTCATCCCCTCGTTTGCTCACCCCTGCCACCCGCTCCGGCCTGCGGCAACTGATTCTCCCGGCCACCGCCGGCCTGGCCCTGAGCCTGCTCTCCACCCTGCCGAGCCAAGCCCATGGGCTGGCTGACGGCGGGCTGGTATCGGGGGCCAGCCATCCCCTGCTGGGCCTGGATCACCTGCTGCTGCTGGTGGGTGTGGGCGGCGTGGCCTCCTACATCGGCAGCTCGGTGCTGCTCTTTGCCCTGGCCGGTGCCGTGGTGGGGGCCGTGCTGGGCAGCCTGGGGGGCGACCTGCCCGGGGCCGAGGTGTGGGCCGCCCTGGCCGTGTCCAGCCTCGGCCTGGTGCTGCTGCAAAGCCAGCGCAGCCAGAGCTCACCGCGGCTGGGGCTGGTGGGCGCGGTGGTGGCGGGGGCCGTGGCCGTGCACGCCATGCTCCACGGCCAGGAGGCCAGCAGCACCCTGGGCTGGTGGCTGGGGGCCGGCGCTGCCTCCACCGCCGTGGTGGCGCTGAGCTATGCCCTGCTGCGTCGGGCCGGCACCCGCTGGACCCTGGTGCTGGCGGCGGCCCTGAGCCTGGCGGGGCTGGCCCTGGCCCTGGCACCGCTGGCCTGATTCGCCGCCATCGCTACACCACTGGCCTCCAACACCGCTACGGTGAGGCCAGTCATTCCGTCGCCATGGCCGAACTGCTGCTATTCACGGGCGTACTCGCCCTGTTCGGCGTGGCCTTCTGGCTCACCACCGATTCCGACGACGACAACGGCGGTGGCGGCCTGATGCAGCCCGTGCTGGTGCCGGTGCGCGTCCGCCACAACCGCTGATCCAAACCAGGCCTAACGGCCGTTCCAACAGGCCAATCCACCCGCGATTCCATCCACCCCCAGGCTCCCCATACAGGGGAACCTGGGGGTGTTTCTTTGGTTACACGCCCTGGTGATCCGGCGCCCCGTCCGCCCCATCGGTTGCCAATAGACCTGCTCACAGCCGCTGGGCCCTGCCCAATCGGCGGAATTCAACGCAAGTTGTGAGGAGTTTGATGCAACCCATGTACAAGCTGTTGCTGGCCATGGCCGGCACCAGTCTGCTGTCTCCGCTGGCCGCTTCCGCCCAGGATGCGACCAGCCTGAGCAGCAGCGCCACGATCAGCTCCTACATGGAGCAACAAGATGTGGACCGCTTCCGCGCCTGGGAATCCCAGAACCAGGTCACCAGCGTGTCGCAGTTCGACGATGTGCGCCCCACCGACTGGGCCTACCAGGCGCTCAGCAACCTGATCGAGCGCTACGGCTGCGTGGCCGGCTATCCCGACGGCACCTTCAAGGGCGGCCGGGCCATGACCCGCTTTGAGGCCGCCGCCCTGCTCAACGCCTGCCTCGACCGCGTCACCGAGGTGACCGACGAGCTCAAGCGCCTGATGGCCGAGTTCGAAAAAGAGCTGGCCGTGCTCAAGGGCCGTGTGGATGGCCTCGAGGCCAAGGTGGGCGAGCTGGAGGCCCAGCAGTTTTCCACCACCACCAAGCTGAAAGGTGAGGTGAGCTTCATTCTGGGTGGCCTTCCCAACAACAAGGCAGTCAATAGCAACGGCGACAAGCTGGACGGAACAACGTTCAACTATGACGCTCGCCTGAGCTTCGACACCAGCTTCACCGGCAAAGACCTGCTGCGCACCCGCC
>JAGYNF010000228.1 GCA_018400215.1 Cyanobium sp. M55B138
CCGCACCCGGCCGCCTCGATCGACCTCGACCTGGCCTTCTCAGCCGATCCGGAGCTGGCGCCAGAGCTGCTGCAGGCCGGCGGCACCTGGCTCGATCCCCTGGAGGGGGCCGATCCCTGGCACGCGCTCCTGGCTACCTGGCTGCACCAGCTGAGCGCCGAGCTGCCCAGCGCCCTGCAGGCCAACGCCTACAGCCTGGGGCTGAGCCTGGTGGGCGACGGCGAGATCGCCGCCCTCAATGCCGACTGGCGCCAGCAGCAGGGCCCCACCGATGTGCTGGCCTTCGCCGCCCAGGACGACGGGCTCGATGACGCCCCGCCCATCCCCATGCCGGGTCCGCTGGAGCTGGGCGACATCGTGATCTCGGTGCAGACCGCCGCCCGCCAGGCCCCCGAGCACGGCCACAGCCTGGAGCGGGAGTTGCTGTTTCTGGCCAGCCACGGCCTGCTGCACCTGCTGGGCTGGGACCACCCCGATGACACCAGCCTGGCGGCGATGCTGAGCCGCCAGGAGCAGCTGCTGGCCGCTGCTGGCGGGACGGTTTGATGGCGGTAGGGTAAAGGCGGTGCCATCCGGACCGTGCAGCCCCTGCCGCAACCCCACGCTGGACCCCAACCCCTGCAGCCGGTGCCGCCACCGCGCCAGGGCAAAGACCGCAGTAGGGGCCGCTATCACCGGCTCGGCGCCTGGGCCGTGGCCAATGATCTGCCCGCCAGCTTCCGCTATGCCGCCCAGGGCCTGAGCTACGGCTTCCGCAGCCAGCGCAATTTCCGCATCCACGTGCTCACGGGGGCGGTGGCGTTTGGCCTGGGAGTGTGGCTGGCCCTGCCACCGGCCCAGCTGGCGGTGCTGGTGCTCACCGTCACGGCGGTGCTGGTGCTCGAACTGCTCAACACCGCCACCGAAGCCGTGGTGGATCTGGCCATCGGCCGCCAGTTCCACCCCCTGGCCCGGATCGCCAAGGACTGCGCCGCCGCCGCCGTGCTGGTGGCTGCCCTGGCCTCACTGCTGATCGCCGTGCTGCTGCTGGCACCGCCCCTGTTGGGGCGGCTTGGCCTCTGAACTGGCCCCCGGGCCTTTGAATGGCCCAACTACCACGACGCCCCTGGGGCGTTTCCCGCACGCCGATGCTGCTGGTTCTCGACAACTACGACAGCTTCACCTTCAACCTGGTGCAGTACCTGGGGGAGCTGGCCAGCGAGCACCCCCTGGCCGCCGAGCTGCGGGTGGAGCGCAATGACGCCCTCAGCCTTGAGCAGATCCGCGCCCTGGCACCGGCGGCGATCCTGATCTCCCCCGGCCCGGGCGACCCCGACCAATCCGGCGTGTGTCTGGAGGTGCTGGAGCAGCTCAGCCCCACCACCCCCACCCTGGGCGTGTGCCTGGGGCACCAGGCGATTGCCCAGGTGTTCGGCGGCCGGGTGGTGCGGGCCAAAGAGCTGATGCACGGCAAGACCTCGCCGGTGCACCACGGCGGCCAGGGGGTGTTTGCCGGGCTGCCCAACCCGCTCACCGCCACCCGTTACCACAGCCTGATCGCGGAGCGCGACTCCCTGCCCGACTGCCTGGAGATCACCGCCTGGCTGGAGGACGGCACGATCATGGGCCTGCGCCACCGCGACCACCCCCAGATCGAAGGGGTGCAGTTCCACCCGGAAAGCGTGCTCACCCAGGACGGCCACCGTCTGCTCGCCAACTTTCTGCGCCAGGCCTCCCGCTAGCGTTTCGGGGAATGGCTGCCCAGCGATGCGTCTCCTGCCCGCCCTCGGCCTGACGGCTGCCCTGATCAGCGGCGGGCCCGCCCTGGCGGCCGGCGGTGTGAGCATCACCAGCTACGGCCACAGCGCCCTGCTGATCCAGGGGGGCGGCAGCAGCGTGCTGCTCAATCCCTTCCGGGCCGTGGGCTGCGCCACCGGCCTGGCCGAACCCCGGGTGAGCGCCAACGCCATCCTGGCCAGCAGCCGCCTGCTGGATGAGGGGGCCCCGAATGTGGCCCGGGGCAAATTTCTGGTCGATCCCGGCTCGTATCAGGTGGGGGGCCTGCGCTTTGAGGGCATCGGCGGCCCCCACGACCGGGTCGGCGGCCGCCGCTTCGGCCAGGCCACGATCTGGCGCTGGCAGCAGGGCGGCCTGAACTTCGCCCACCTGGGCGGCACCGCTGCCCAGCTCAGCGCCTCCGACAAGGTGCTGTTGGGCCGCCCCGATGTGCTGATCATCGGCGTGGGCGGTGGCGCCAAGGTGTATGACGGCCGCGAAGCCGCCGAGCTGGTGCGGGAACTGCAACCCCGGGTGGTGATTCCGGTGCAGTACGTGGGCGGCACCCCGCCGAAGGACTGCGACCAGGGCGGCGTGCAACCCTTCCTGGATGCCATGGCCGGCACGCCCGTGCAGCGCCGCGGCAGCCGCATCAGCCTGCCCGGCAAGCTGGGCGACAGCACCGTGATCGAAGTGATGCGCTAGCGCTGGGCTTGCCGGTAGGCCGCCCAGAACTGCCCCATCTGCTCGCGGGTGCCCAGGCTCACCCGCAGCGCGCCG
>JAGYNF010000229.1 GCA_018400215.1 Cyanobium sp. M55B138
GAAGGACGACAACCTTTACCCGCTTAAAACGGTAGCGTGGAATCGTGAGACTGTTGGGATGGGTGCGGACCCCAGCGTCTCCGGCCTGGTGGCCGGCCGGATCAGTCAGCATTGAAGTGTGATGACGTTGAATTGCATGCCCACGGGCCAGCCCATGAACGAGCTCACCAGGGCAATCACCGTCCACCGGGCCATGGCCTGCACGGTGGCCCTGGTGGGAATGCCCAACACGGGTAAATCCACCCTCTACAACCGGCTCACCGGTGGCAATGCCCGGATCGCCAACTGGCCTGGGCTCACGGTGGAGCTGCTGCGTGGCGCCATGCCGGCCGACCGCTGCGGCCGCGCCTATCAGCTGGTGGACCTGCCCGGCATCAACGACCTCAGCGGCAGCAGTGAGGACGAAGCGGTGGTGCAACGCTTCCTGCGCCACACGCCGCCGGATCTGCTGCTGGTGGTGCTGAACGCCACCCAGATCGCCAGCCAGCTGCGTTTTCTGCTGCAGATCAAGGCCCTGGCCATGCCGATGCTGGTGGCGCTGAACATGGACGATGAAGCGCGGCGCTTTGGAATCACGATCGATGCCACCGGCCTGGGGGAGGCGCTGGGGCTGCCCGTGCTGGCGGTGAGCGCCCGCCACAACCAGGGCATCCACCAGCTGGTCGACCGGGTGCATCAGCTGGGCAAAGGGCGCGACGGAGAGCCTCAAGAAGCCGTTCTGGATCAGGCCCTGGTCGACATACCCCAGGCCTGGGTGGAGCGGCTGCTGGCACGGTATGTGCAGCGACCGCCCCGATTGATCAACCGCCGCACGCGTCTGGCGGATCGGGTTCTGCTTCACCCGCTGGTGGGCGTGGCGCTGTTTCTGGGCATCCTGCTGGTTCTGTTCCAGCTGCTCTATGCGGTGGGAGCGCCGGCCCAGAACCTGGTGGGCAGCGCCATCGACTGGATCCAGACAGCCATCCTGGAGCCGGCCCTGGCGGCCCTCAACACACCGCCATTGCTGCGCGATGTCCTGGTCGACGGCGTGTGGCTGGGGGTGGGCACGGTGGCCACCTTTTTGCCGATCATCTTTCTCTTCTACCTGGTGCTCGCCGTGGTGGAAGACTCCGGCTACCTGCCGCGGGCGGCCTTCCTGATGGATGGCTTCATGCACTGGATCGGCCTGGATGGCCGGGCGTTTGTGTTGCAGGTGATCGGCTTCGGCTGCAACGTGCCCTCGATCATGGGCACGCGGGTGATCCGGGATCGGGGCATGCGCCTGCTGTCGATGCTGGTGATTCCCTTTGCCCTCTGTCAGGCGCGGCTCACGGTGTTCCTGTTGATGGCCGACGTGTTCTTCCCCAAGCCCTGGTGGGCTCCGGGCCTGGTGGTGTTCGGCTTCTATGGGCTAAGTTTTGTGGCCGTGGTGATCACTGGGCTGCTGTTCAAGCGGGCCTACCCCTCCCAGGAGGCCTTCGTGCTGGAGCTGCCGCCCTATCGCACCCCCAGCCTGAGCACGATCCTGCGCCGGGGCTGGACCCAGATGCTGAACTTCCTGGCGACCACGCGCACGTTCATCGTGTTGGGGGCGGTGGCGATCTGGCTACTCACCAACCTGCCACCCGGTGCGGTTCAGGGCAGTGGCGCCACCCTGGCCGATGGCATCGGCCAGTGGTTCCAGCCCCTGTTGGCGCCGATCGGCATGAATCCAGCGCTCACCGTGTCGCTGTTTTTTGGCGTCATCGCCAAGGAGATTCTGCTGGGGGCGATGGCCGTGCTTTATCAGACCAGCGAAGCCGGCCTGGGCGGGGTGATCGCCGGCCTGATCACACCATTGCAGGCCCTCAGTTTCATGACCTTCGTGTTGCTCTACACCCCGTGCCTGGGCACGGTGGCGGCGCAGCTGCAGGAGTCGAAGAGCCGCAACTTCGCCATGCTGTCGCTGGGTTGGTCGCTGCTGCTGGCCTGGCTGATGGCCCTGGTGGTGTTCCAGGGCGGTCGGCTGCTGGGCTTTGGTTTATGAATCAGGCTGGGCCCACCTCCATCTGCTGGGCATGCTCGTGGCGCAGCATGAATTCCAGGAAGCCGCAGGCGAGGTGCAGGATCCCACCCGGCTTGCCCCGGCGCACCACCTCGAGTTCGGCTCCCGGCTGCACCCCCAGCGCCCGCAGGCGCTGCACCAGCAGGGGATTGGCGGGCAGGGTATGCAATTTCACCCTGACCCCTTGACCGACACTGCTCAACGGCATCGCGATGAAGACATTCCTAAATCAACCTAGGACTGATTCGGGCAGCAGGCTGCAGCGCGATTCTGATGCCGGTGCGGGGTGGTGACCAGGGGTTCCGGATGCTGAGCCTCGATGGGGTGCTCCTCACTCCTCACATCAGCAGGGGCCTCTCAAACTGGGAGCCGAAACAGGCATACAACACTTGCCAGAGGGTGGGTTGCTTGCTGAGCTCATGGCCTGCATCCTGTTTGGCTTGCTCCACGTCCTCGGCTCAGCCAGCTCTACGCCCTGATTTACCTCAACC
>JAGYNF010000023.1 GCA_018400215.1 Cyanobium sp. M55B138
TCGGTGCGATCCGGCTCGGGCCCAGTGATGGACAACTGGAACAGCGCCTCCAGGTGCTCACCCACCTGGTGGACACCCTGCCGGAGCAACTGCAGGGCAAAAAAGTTCAGAGCATCGATCTAACCGACCCCAACCAGCCCGAAGTGGCCCTGGTGCCGGGGCCCACCCCAGCCAAGCCAGCCCCGACCAATCCTTAGGTCGCCCCTGGCTGCTGGCCAGTGGATGCTGGAGATTGAATGCTGTGCTCAAACCCGCAAACGTGGGAGGATCACCATGATCTATCTGTTCCCGGGCCTCCATAATGCATGCGCAGATCAGCGGAGATCGCGCCATGGGCACTGAAGGCCCCACTGCCAACGGTGCTTCACCGAACACCATCGCCATGAGTCAGAGCTCCAGCACCGGCATCGTGCCCAGTCAGTCAGCTCGGATTGAGGTGATCGGCGTGGGTGGTGGTGGCAGCAATGCGGTCAACCGCATGATCGCCTCCGACCTGCAGGGGGTGGGTTATCGGGTGCTTAACACCGATGCCCAGGCCCTGCTCCAGTCCTCCGCCCACAACCGCACCCAGCTGGGGCAGAAGCTCACCCGCGGGCTGGGGGCCGGTGGCAATCCGGTGATCGGCCAGAAGGCCGCCGAGGAATCCCGGGCCGAACTGCAGCAATCACTCCAGGGCGCCGATCTGGTGTTCATCGCCGCCGGCATGGGAGGCGGCACCGGCACCGGCGCCGCTCCGATCGTGGCGGAGGTGGCCAAGGAGGTGGGGGCCCTCACCGTGGGGATCGTCACCAAACCATTCGGCTTTGAAGGCCGCAAGCGTCACCGCCAGGCCGAGGAGGGAATCGCCCGGCTGGCCGAACATGTCGACACCCTGATCGTGATCCCCAACGATCGCCTGCGGGATGCCATCGCCGGCGCCCCCCTCAACGAGGCCTTCCGCGCCGCCGATGACGTGCTGCGCATGGGGGTGAAGGGCATCAGCGACATCATCACCCGGCCCGGGCTGGTGAACGTCGACTTCGCCGACGTGCGCTCGGTGATGGCCGATGCGGGCACAGCATTGCTGGGCATCGGTGTGGGATCGGGTCGCAGCCGCGCCAGTGAGGCGGCCCAGGCGGCCATGAGCAGCCCCCTGCTCGAATCGGCCCGCATCGATGGCGCCAAGGGCGTGGTGATCAACATCAGCGGCGGCAAGGACATGACCCTCGAGGACATGACCACCGCCTCTGAGGCCATCTACGACGTGGTGGACCCCGACGCCAACATCATCGTGGGTGCCGTGGTGGACGAGCGCCTCGAGGGCGAGATCCACGTGACCGTGATCGCCACCGGCTTCGACAGTGGGGCGCCCTACCGCAACGAGCGCCCGGCGGTGAGCTTTGCCTCCGGCACGGCCTTCCATCCCGCTCCAGCGGCATCCGCCAGCGGCACGGAGGAGCGGGGCGCCAAGATCCCCCCCTTCCTGCTCAACCGCCAGTCCCGCGGCGAGGACAGCTGAGCAGGGCTGGCCTGCTGAATGGGGTGACCCGGAGTCCACGCCTGCCCTGAGCATCCCGTGTGGCTGCTCCCTTCCGGTTCTGACCAGATTTGGGCGTCGGGGCCGCGTGGGTCCGAGTCGGTTGGATGCTAGCAATGCCCATCCCCTGAGCCCTTCGCCGTGCCCCTGCGCCCCGCCGACCTGGCCCGTCGCAAGCAGGCCGGCCTGCCGATCTGGGTGCTCACCGCCTGGGATGCCCTCTCCGGCGCCCTGGTGGCCGAAGCCGGCGCCGATGCGGTGCTGGTGGGCGACTCCCTGGCCATGGTGGTGCTCGGCCACGCCACCACCCTGCCGGTGACGCTCGACGAAATGCTGCACCACTGCCGCGCCACGGCCCGGGGCATGGCCAGTGTCTGCGCCCCGGGCCAGGAACCGCTGCTGATCCTCGACCTGCCCTTCCTCAGCTACCAGTGCGGCACCGATGCCGCCGTGGCCGCCGCTGGCCGGGTGCTGAAGGAGAGTCCGGCCGCGGCGGTGAAGCTGGAGGGGGCCGAACCGGAAACCCTGGTGGTGATCGACCGGTTGGTGCGCAGCGGCATTCCCGTGATGGGCCACATCGGCCTCACGCCCCAATCGGTGCATCGGCTTGGCTACCGCCGCCAGGGCAACGACCAGGCCAGCCGCCAGCGGCTTGAACGGGAGGCCACGGCCCTGCAGGCGGCGGGCTGCTTTGCCCTGGTGCTCGAGCACGTGCCGGACGATCTGGCCGCCAGCATCACGGCCCAGCTCACGATTCCGGTGATCGGCATCGGCGCGGGCAGCGGCTGCGATGGCCAGGTGCGGGTCACCGCCGACCTGCTCGGTCTCACCCCCCGCCAGCCGCCCTTCAGTCCGCCGCTGCTGCAGGGCCGCAGCCTGGCGGTGGAAGCCCTGCGCCGCTGGATGGCGGGGCCGGCGCCGGCTGCAGCTCCCACCAGGCCAGCAGCTGACGCAGCACCCCATTGCTGAGGGCCAGGCCGGCCGGATCGCTGAGCCGCCACCGGCCGCCCTCCTCCAGCAGCAGCCCCTGCTCCAACCAGGGGGCCAGCTCCTGGCGCAGCTGCGCCAGGGCCGTGCCGTCCAGCCACGCCGGCAGCCGCACCCCCTCGCGGCGCCGCAGCCCCACCAGCAGCCGTTCATCCAGGGGCATGCCGGCGCCAGCGGAGGGGGCTGGTGGATCGGCCGCCAACCAGGCGGCGTAGGCCTGGCGGGTGCGGGGCCGGGCCTGGCGCTCCCCCCAGGGGGCGGCGGTGGCCCCCATGCCGAAACCCCACCAGCCGGCGCCACTCCAGTAGACGCGGTTGTGGCGGGAGGCATGGCCGGGCAGGGCGTAGCTGGAGATCTCGTAGTGGCCATAGCCGGCGGCCCCGAGCTCGGCGGCGGTGAGCTCCATCAGATCGGCGGCCAGGTCGGCATCGGGGAGCTCCAGCTGGCCGCGCTCGGCGCGGCGGCCAAACACCGTGCCCGGCTCGATCGTGAGGTCGTAGACCGAGAGGTGGGGCGGGCCGCAGGCCACCGCCTGGCGCAACTGCTGGCGCCAGCTCGGCAGGGCCTGGCCCGGCACCGCCTGGATCAGATCCAGGCTCCAGCTGGCCAGCTCGCCCCGGGCCTGGGCCTGGGCCAACCAGGCGGCGGCCTGCTCCAGCTCGGCGGCGGTGTGGCGCCGGCCCAGGGCGGCCAGCACGGCATCGTCGAAGCTCTGGCCGCCCAGGCTCACCCGGCTCACCCCGGCGGCCAGGTAGCCGGCCAGGCGGGCCTGATCGAAGCTGGCCGGGTCGAGCTCCAGGCTCACCTCCGCCGCCGGCGCCAGGCCATAGCGGCTCCGCAGGGCGACCAACAGGCCACCCACCTGGGCCGGGGTGAGCAGCGAGGGCGTGCCGCCGCCCAGATACACCGTGCTCAGGGGCGGGCCGGGGGGCGCCGTGGCAATCTCCCGCTCCAGCAGCTCCAGATAGGCCGCAATCGAGGCGGCCCCGGGGGCGCCCGCCTCGCCGGCGGCCCGATCGCCCAGGGGCACCACGGGGAAGTCGCAGTAAAAGCAGCGCCGGTGGCAGAAGGGAATGTGCAGGTAGGCGCTGCGGGGCGGAAACAACACGGGTGCGGACACGCTCAAGTGCGGTTACCCAGGCAGGCCAGATGCTCCGGTTTCAGGCATGCTGCCTGCCTGAACGTGAACACAGCCGGGGCAGCGGGAATGGTCGACTCCCTCATCCTGGTGCTGTTCCTGATCTCCGGGGCAGCGGCCGGCTGGCTCGGGGTGGACCTGCTGCCGGAATCCCTGCTGGTGCAGGTCGACAACCCCGAGGGTCTGCGCACGGTGCTGGGGGGCTTCGGCGCCTTCTTCGGGCTGCTGGCGGGCTTTTTCTTCGGCCAGCTGCGCAAGCGGTTGATGGCCCAGGTGCGCTCGATGCCCACCGACCTGCTGATCAGCCGGGCGGTGGGGCTGATCCTGGGGCTGCTGGTGGCCAACCTGCTGCTGGCGCCGATCCTGCTGCTGCCGCTGCCCTGGGAGGTGGTGTTTGTCAAACCCCTGGCGGCGGTGCTCAGCAACGTGTTCTTCGGGGTGACGGGCTACAACCTGGCCGACGTGCACGGCCGCACCCTGCTGCGCCTCTTCTCGCCCAGCAACGCCGAGGCCCTGCTGGTGGCGGAGGGGGTGCTGCAACCCGCCAGCGCCAAGATCCTCGACACCAGCGTGATTATCGATGGCCGCATCCGCGGCCTGCTGGATTCGGGGCTGCTGGAGGGCCAGGTGATCGTGGCCCAGTGTGTGATCGATGAACTGCAGGCCCTGGCCGATTCAGCCAACGCCGACAAGCGCGGCAAGGGCCGCCGTGGCCTGAAACTGCTCAGCGAGCTGCGGGAGCAGTACGGCCGGAGGCTGGTGGTGAACAGCACCCGCTACGAGGGCAAGGGGGTCGACGACAAGCTGCAATCCCTCACCGCCGACACCGGCGGCACCCTGCTCACGGCCGACTACAACCTGGCCAAGGTGGCTGAGGTGAAGGAGCTGAAGGTGCTCAACCTCAGCGAGCTGGTGATCGCCCTGCGACCGGAGGTGCAGCCGGGCGATGGGCTGCAGCTGAAGATCGTGCGCGAGGGCAAGGAGGCCGAGCAGGGGGTGGGCTACCTCGATGACGGCACGATGGTGGTGGTGGAGGGGGCCAGGGGCCGCCAGGGCGAGCGGCTGGCGGTGGTGATCACCGGTGCCCTGCAGAACCCCACGGGCCGCATCGTGTTTGCCCGGCTCGAATCCGGCAACGGCGCCAGCCATGCCGAGCGCCCCCAGGGCCGCTCCCGCTAGGCTCCTGCCAGTGCCTGCCCAAGGTTTGCGGATGTCGGTGTCAGCCCCCTATTACGGCGATTCCGCCGTGATGCGCACCCCGCCCCCGGATCTGCCCTCCCTGCTGCTCAAGGAGCGGATCGTGTACCTGGGGTTGCCCCTGTTCAGCGACGACGACGCCAAGCGCCAGATGGGCATCGACGTGACCGAGCTGATCATTGCCCAGCTGCTCTTCCTGGAGTTTGACAACCCGGAGAAGCCGATTTTCTTCTACATCAATTCCACCGGCACCTCCTGGTTCACCGGCGACGCCATCGGCTTTGAAACCGAGGCCTTTGCCATCGCCGACACCATCCGCTACGTGAAGCCCCCGGTGCACACCATCTGCATCGGCCAGGCCATGGGCACCGCCGCCATGATCCTCAGTGCCGGCACCAAGGGCCACCGCGCCGCCCTGCCCCACGCCTCAATCGTGCTGCACCAGCCCCGCAGCGGCGCCCGCGGCCAGGCGAGCGACATCCAGATCCGCGCCCAGGAAGTGCTGCAGAACAAGCGCACGATGCTGGAGATGCTGGCCGAGAACACCGGCAGGAGCACGGAGCAACTGGCCAAGGATTCCGACCGCATGACCTACTTCACCGCCGAGCAGGCCAAGGAGTACGGCCTGATCGACCGGGTGCTCACCAGCCAGAAAGACCTGCCCAGCACGGCCCTTGCCGCGGGCCGCGACCCGGCGGGCATCGGCTGAGGCCCCGTTCCAGCGCCCAGGCCCCGTTCCCGACACTCCCCCACCACCTCCTGACCCATGCCCATCGGCACCCCCAGCGTTCCCTACCGCCTGCCCGGCAGCCAGTACGAGCGCTGGGTCGACATCTACACCCGCCTGGGCGTGGAACGCATCCTGTTCATGGGCTCGGAGGTGAACGACGCCGTGGCCAATGCCCTGGTGGCCCAGATGCTCTACCTGGATTCCGAGGACAACTCCAAGCCGATCTACCTCTACATCAACTCCCCCGGGGGATCGGTGACCGCCGGCCTGGCGATCTTCGACACGATGCAATACGTCAAATCCGACGTGGTGACGATCTGTGTGGGGCTGGCGGCGAGCATGGGTGCCTTCCTGCTGGCGGCCGGCACCAAGGGCAAGCGCCTGGCCCTGCCCCACAGCCGGATCATGATCCACCAGCCCCTGGGCGGCACCAGCCAGCGCCAGGCCAGCGACATCGAGATCGAAGCGAAGGAGATCCTGCGCATCAAGGACATGCTCAACCACTCGATGGCCGAGATGACCGGCCAGCCCTTCGCCAAGATCGAGAAGGACACCGACCGGGATTATTTCCTCAGCGCCGCCGAGGCCAAGGAGTATGGCCTGATCGACCGGGTGATCGCCCATCCCGGCGAGGCCTGAGCGACCACACGCCTGCGTAAGCTCAGGGCTTGCCCCCTGATCCAGTGCCAGCCCGGATGGCCCAGCTCTTCTACGATTCCGACGCCGATCTCTCCCTGCTGAACGGCAAGACGGTGGCCATCATCGGCTACGGCTCCCAGGGCCATGCCCACGCCCTCAACCTCAAGGACAGCGGCGTGGCCGTGGTGGTGGGGCTCTACGAGGGCAGCCGCTCGGCGGAGAAAGCCAAGGCCGACGGCCTTGAGGTGTTGAGCGTGGCCGATGCCTGCGCCAAGGCCGACTGGATCATGGTGCTGCTGCCCGATGAGTTCCAGAAGGCCGTCTACGACAAGGAGATCGCGCCCCACCTGAGCGCCGGCAAGGTGCTGAGCTTCGCCCACGGCTTCAACATCCGCTACGAGCTGATCAAGCCCCCCGCCGATGTGGATGTGGTGATGATCGCCCCCAAGGGCCCGGGTCACACCGTGCGCTGGGAATACCAGAACGGCATGGGCGTGCCGGCGCTGTTTGCCATCCAGCAGGACGCCAGCGGCCAGGCCCGCGAGCTGGCCATGGCCTACGCCAAGGGGATTGGCGGCACCCGCGCCGGCATCCTGGAAACCAACTTCAAGGAGGAAACCGAAACCGACCTGTTCGGCGAGCAGGCCGTGCTGTGCGGCGGCCTCAGTGAGCTGGTGAAGGCCGGCTTCGAGACCCTGGTGGAGGCGGGCTACCAGCCCGAGCTGGCCTACTTCGAGTGCCTGCACGAGGTGAAGCTGATCGTGGATCTGATGGTGAAGGGCGGCCTCACCGCCATGCGCGATTCGATCTCCAACACCGCCGAATACGGCGACTACGTGAGCGGCCCGCGCCTGATCACCGCCGACACCAAGGCCGAGATGAAGCGCATCCTGGCCGACATCCAGGACGGCACCTTCGCCCGCAATTTCGTGGCCGAATGTGACGCCGGCAAGCCGGAGATGGCCAAGATCCGCGCCCGCGACGCCGAGCATCCGATCGAGCAGGTGGGCAAGGGCCTGCGCTCGATGTTCTCCTGGTTGAAGGCAGCCTGAACCCCTGGCCCTGGCTGCTGGTGGTTGGCGCCTGCGGCCTGGATCGGCTGGTGGGGGACCCCCGCTGGTGCCCCCATCCGGTGGTGCTGATGGGCTGGTGGATCACGGCCCTGCGCCGGCTGGCGGAGGCCTGGGCCGGTGATCGGCCCTGGGCGTTGCGGTTGGCCGGCACGCTGATCACCCTGCTGCTGGTGGCCGGCAGTGGCCTGGCCGGCTGGGGGGTGGAGCGGCTGGCCCTGGCACCGGCCGGCCCCGGCCTGGAGCTGGGGCCGGTGCTGTTGCTGCTGGGCCTGGCCAGTGCCCTGGCCGGCCGCAGCCTGGCCCAGGCCGTGGAGGCGGTGCTGGCGGTGCTGCCCGCAGACCCCGGGGCCAAGGGGGCCGAGCTGGAGCCCGCCCGCCAGCGGCTGGGCTGGATCGTGGGCCGCGACACCGCCGGCCTCAGCCAGGCAGGAATCCTGCGGGCCCTGGCGGAAACCGCCAGCGAAAACGCGGTGGATGGCCTGTTTGCGCCGCTGTTCTGGATGCTGGTGGGGGCTGGCCTTTGGAGTGTGGGCTGGTGGGCGGCGCCGGGCCCGCTGGCCCTGGCCTGGGCCTTCAAGGCCGCCAGCACCCTGGATTCGATGCTGGGCTACCGCCGCGGCCGGCTGCAGTGGCTGGGCAGCGCCGGCGCCCGGCTCGACGACCTGCTGGTGTGGCTGCCCTGCCGGCTGGTGGCCCTCAGCCTGCCCCTGGCCGCCGGCGAGGGGCCGCGCCGCTGCTGGCAGCTGGCCCGGCTCGCCCGCCTGGAGGGCCGCCCCGATCCCTCCCCCAATGCCGGCGTGTCGCAGGCGATCTACGCCCATGTTGTGGGGGTGCAGCTGGGCGGGATGAACCGCTATGGCGGCCAGCTGCGGCCCAAGCCCCTGCTGGCGGCCGGCTGCCCCGCCGCCACCGCCAGCAGCGTGCGTCAGATGCTGGCGCTCACGGCCCGCCTCAGTGGGCTGTGGCTAGCTGCAGCAGCACTTCCAGGCGGATGGTGGCATATCACAAAAACTCTCAGCTGATTGCCGCCGCCGGCGGCGACGACGAAGCTTTGGTGACCTCTGGGGAACCATGCCGATTCGCGAACTGCTCGAAGCCGCCCTCGGTGAACCTGAGATCGGCACGACCCAGCAATTCCGCTGGCACGCCACTCCCGTTGGCATCGCGGCGCTGTGGAATGCGGGTGCCGCACCGTTGGCGCCGCCCTACGAAGCCGCCCTGCTGGAGGCGCGGCAGGTGGGCCTCGACCTCAGCCGTGAAGAGCGGGAGTTTCACCAGCTCACCTCGGGGCTGGTGCTGCTGTTTCACTCTTGAGGGTGGGATCGGCAAACACCAACTGCCAGGTGTGCAGCGTCCAGCGCACACACTGCTGGGCAATCAGCGGATCGCCGCGCACCAGCGCCTCGGCGGCGGCCCAGTCGGCCGCCTCAAACAACAACATGCCACCGGCGCCATCCGTGCCGACCCGGTCGGCCCAGTAGCCGCTGCTGGGCCGGTGGCCAGCCCGCTCCAGCTCCGCTAACCAGGCCAGGTGTTGGGGCACCACGGCATCAAAGCGGGCCTTGTCGACCACGCCCTCCTCCAATTTCACAAACCAGGGCATGGCGGGGCCACCGTGGGGCAGCTCGGGGGGTGCCCATCCACTCTGCTGGCCATTGAGACCAGAATGCAAAGTGGTTCAGCCATTGCGCCGGGGTCTTGGGAAGGGTGGGGATTGCAGCTTCGCTGCCGATCCTGCTCGGGGTGGGGCTGGTGGCCGCCGGCCCGGCCCAAGCCGGCGGAGCGGTGCCGGCCCCGGGTCCCCAACAACGCCCCAGCCAACTGCAGCTGCGCTACCCAGCGCTGTGCGAACCCGTGCCGGCAGCAGCCCAGACAGGCGGCAGCAGCCACGACAGTGCCGGCCAGATGTTGCGCCGCGCCTTTGATGGGCTGGGGGAATGGCAGTGCGGCTGGCAGGTGCCCGAGCCCAACTGGAACCGTTGGGCGCTCACCCTCTGGGGGGGGGCGATGAGTGACGGCGACATGGGCGAGAGCTTGCTGTTCAGCCAGGGGATGCGCTCGGAGGCCCTCGGCGGCGTGGGGGTGCAGGGCACGATCTGGAAGCAACGCCGGCTCGGCCTGATCGTCGATGCCAACCTGATCGGCCACCGGGCCGCGGAGAGGGGCAACACACCCCAGCAGAGCTTTCTGGAGGGCACCATCGGCCTGGGGCTGCGGGTCTATCCCAACAGCTGGCTCTCGCTCACGGTGGTGGAGGGCCTCTCGCTCTACAGCGAGCGCAGCACCATGGCCATCCAGCGTGGGGGCAATGGCCGCCGGGCGGTGAACTATCTGGCATTCGAGCTGGATGCGGCGATCGGGCAGCAGCTCTCCCTGGTGGGCCGGCTGCACCACCGCTCCGGCATCTACGGCACGATCGACTGCGGCAATGCCTGCGACAACAACGCCTACCTGCTGGGGCTGCGCTATCGCTTCGGTGCCTCCAGCTCCGCCCAGCCAAGCCAGGCCCCACCCCAGGACGAGGAGGAGTGGCGCGAACTCGACGCCCCGCTGGAGGAGCCGGCCGGCAACCCCTGAGACCCGCCCACTGCACCGGGCTATGCGTGTATAGTCATATCAGTGTTTGCCTGATCGGCCATGGCCGTTGCCCCGGCACCTGTTCTTTCGCTCGCTGCCGCCGCCGGTGGCGGCTCCCTGCTGTTCCGCCAGCTGTTTGACGCCGACACCGGCACCTTCACCTACCTGCTGGCCGACGTGGCCAGCCACCGGGGGGTGCTGATCGATTCGGTGTTTGAGCAGCACCACCGCGACCTCTCGCTGATCCGCGAGCTGGGCGTGGACCTGGTGGCATCGATCGACACCCACGCCCACGCCGACCACGTGACCGGCAGCTGGCTGATGCATGAGGCCACCGGCTGCGCCATCGGCCTGGCCGCTGCCGTTGGGGCCGACAACGTGACCCAACCGCTGCAGCACGGCGATCGGGTGCACTTCGGCGGCCGCTTGCTGGAGGTGCGCAGCACCCCGGGCCACACCGACGGCTGCATCAGTTTTGTGCTGGATGACCAGTCGATGGCCTTCAGCGGCGATGCCCTGTTGGTGCGGGGCTGCGGCCGCTGCGACTTCCAGCAGGGCAATGCCCACACCCTCTGGGCGTCGATCACCCAGCAGCTGTTCACCCTGCCCGACAGCTGCCTGCTCTATCCCGGCCACGACTACACCGGCCGCACCGTGACCTCCGTGGCGGAAGAAAAGGCCTACAACGCCCGCATGGGCGGCAATGCCACCGAGCGGGACTTCGTGGGCCACATGGAGGCCATGAAGCTCCCCCACCCCCACCGGATCGCCGAGGCACTGCCGGGCAACATGCGCTCCGGCAAGCCACACCAAGCCAAGGCCAGCCCCGCCGATTGGGCGCCGCTGCAGCGCAGTTATGCGGGCCTGCCGGAGCTGCCACCGGCCTGGGTGGCCGACCACCGCCAGCAGCTCACCGTGCTGGATGTGCGCTCCACGGAAGAGGTGGAGGGGCCCGACGGCCGGGTGACGGGCAGCCTGCTGATCCCCCTGCCTGAGTTGGAGGGGCGCACCGCCGAGATCCCCGACGACCGGCCCGTGGTGGTGGTGTGCCATTCCGGCAGCCGCTCGGCCCTGGCCACCCAGCAACTGCTCAAGGCCGGACTGCCCCGGGTGGCCAACCTGCACGGCGGCCTGAGTCGCTGGTCGGCCGAGGGCTACCCCCTGCAGGGCGTGCCTGAAGCCTGAGCAAGCCCACGTTCCAACGATCCTGCCCACCCCTCTCCCCAGCCCCGCTCTCCCCGCAACAGCAATGACCTCCACCCTCCCCAAACGCCTCAGCGCCCACGACCTGGCCGACCAACTGACCCAGCAGCGCGTGCAGGTGGTCGATGTGCGCGAGCCGATGGAATATGCCGGCGGCCACATTGCCGGCAGCCTCAACGTGCCCCTCTCGCGCATCACCCAGGCCGACCTGCCCCGCGGCCCCCTGGTGCTGGTGTGCCACAGCGGCAACCGCAGTGCCCAGGCCCTGACCCAGTTGCTGCAGCACGGCCACCCCCAGCCCCTGGCCGACCTGGAGGGGGGCATCCCCGCCTGGCAGCAGGCGGGCCTACCGGTGCGCAAGCTCAAGAACGCCCCCCTGCCGCTGATGCGCCAGGTGCAGATCACCGCCGGCTCGCTGGTGCTGCTGGGGCTGATCCTGGGCACCTGGGTGGCGCCGGGCTGGATCGCCCTCAGTTGGTTTGTGGGAGCTGGCCTGGTGTTCGCCGGGGTGAGCGGCTTCTGCGGCATGGCGCGCCTGCTGGCGGCGATGCCCTGGAACAGGGTGACCCTTTAATGCGAGCCTCCCTGCTGCCACTGACCCTGCCGCACCTGTTGTGATGGATCCCGCAAGCCTGGTGCTACTGGGCATCGGCGGCAGCCTGATCGGTTTTCTGCTCTCGGTGCTGGGCGCCGGTGGTTCGATCCTGCTGCTGCCCCTGCTGGTGAGTGGCGTTGGCCTGCCCACCCGCGAGGCGGTGCCGCTCTCGCTGCTGGTGGTGATGCTGCTGGCCCTGGCCAACCTGGGGCCCTACATCCACCGGGGCCAGTTCGCCCCCAGGCCCGCCCTGATCCTGGGGGTGCCCGCCCTGGCCGGCAGCTGGATCGGCGGCAGCTGGGTGAAGGCGGGCTACGTGCCGGAACCGGTGCAGCTGGGGGTGTTTGCCGCCGCGGCGCTGGTGGCCTCCTGGCTGCTCAACCGCCGCAGCGCCCCAGCCCAGCAGCAGCATCCCCCCGGCGCCGTCCGCCGTGGCCGGCCCCTGCTGCTGGCCAGCCAGGGCGTGCTGGTGGGCCTGCTCACCGGCATCGCCGG
>JAGYNF010000230.1 GCA_018400215.1 Cyanobium sp. M55B138
GATCCACCAGCAGTTGCAGCAGGCCCTCGTTCTGCTGGAGCCTGGCCCGGGACGGCCAGAACAGCCGCAGGCTGAGCAGGGCCATCAGGATGCCAAAGGCGGTCCAGAGCAGGCGCATGGGAATCCAGCTGTCGAGCTGCTGCTCATCGGTGAGCCAGCCCATCACCACCACGAAGCAACACACCCCATACCCCACGGTGAGCCGCAGGGAGCCAGCGATCAGCCGGGCCAGCAGCAGGGCCAGCGGCAGCGCCACCATCAGCGGCAGATGGCCCCAGGCCCGGTAGCCAAATAACACCACGATGGCGCCGATGGCGGTGCCCACCAGCCGTTGACGACCTAGCTCGAAGGTGTTGCCGTAGGTGCCCACGGTCACGCTCACCACCGCCAGGGAGGCATAAAACCCGAAGGGAAGGCCAGTGAGGCTGGTAAAGCCATTCACGAGCGTCACGGTGGCGGCGAGGCGCAGGGTGTCCCGCAGGGCTTGGCTGGTCATCGCTGTGGTGCCGTGAGCTGGGCCAGTGCGCCGCTGAGCAGGGCACGGCTGTGGAGCAGCTGGTGCAGCTCACGGCACTGCTGGCCGATGGCCAGCAGCAGGGGCTGGGGGGCGCCCAGCAGAGCCGCTTGATCCAGCCAGAGCTGCGCTGTGCTCGAGCGACTGGGGGCGGGGGCTGGGCTGGGCTGGGTTTGCAACTGCTCGACCAGATCAGCCAGGGCGCTTTGGAGCAGCGGCTGGGAGGTGTTGTCTGGCAGGGGGGTGGCCAGCTGGCGCAGCAGCGGCTCCAGCAGCAACCACTGGCGCAACATTTGGCGCCAAAGGCTGCCGGCCTGGGCCCAGCGGGAGAGTAGGCGTTTGGTGTGGGTGGGCATGGGTAGGCCCTGATCCTGGTCCCGCAGCAGTTGCAACTGCTGGATGCTGGGCAGCAGATCCTGGGAGCGCAGGGCCGGCGGGGGCGCACCGCCGTTGCCCAACCACTGCTGCATCGCCCGGATCTGGGCCTCAAGCTGACTGGCGATCCGGGCTTCCAGAGCGGGTAGCTGGTCCAGGGGCCGGTGTGGCCACAGGGCCCAAGTGGCCATTTGGGCCATCAGGATCCCCACCACCGCTGCGAAGGCCAGATCGAAGACCACCGACCAGTTCACCTGGTTGCCTCGGTGTATCAGGTCGAGCGCCCAGCAGCCCATGTAGCCCGTGCCCAGCCCCTTGAGCAACCCGAGAATGCGCACCAGCACGCCGGTGAGCAGCAGGGCGATCCCGAGCACCACCCAGTTGGTGGACAGCTCATGCAACACGGTGGCCGTGACGATGCCGATCAGGGCACCGCCCAGCAGCTGGCCGACGCTGCGGGCGGGGGTGAAGTCGTTCTCGTTCACGAACAACACCGCCATCACCAGCGCGACCCCGAGCACGGGGCTGCGCCCTGACCAGAGCAGGATCCCGATCGTCAGCGTGGTGGCAAGCCAGATGCGCAGGCTGCTGCGCCAGAGGGGGCTGAGTTGGGGGAGCGCCAGGGCCATGGGTGTGCCGCTGCTCAGGGTTGACGCGTGCTGCTGCTGGATTGCAGCTGCAGTTGCGGCTGAATCGGCAGGTTGGGATCCCGGGGCATCGGCAGCAATTCCTTCAGCAACTGGGCATAGGTCACGTTCACGTCCACCGTGGCGTTGAGGCGCCGCACCAGGCTGTTGATCAGTTGGTCCTGGGTCACCGACACATCCACCTCGCTGGAGAGCCCGGTGATGTAACGCAGCCGCACATCGCGGAAGGCTTCGAGGGAGGCGGCCACGCCGCGGCGCGCCGAGCTGAGCTTGGCCAGGCTGGCCTCGTGGTTGAAGAACGCCTGCTCGATCCGCAGGCGGATGTCGTTGCGGTTAGCGGCGTACTGCTGGGCGGTGGCGGCCTCCTGGCGGGCCAGGGCCCTGGCCTGGCCGGCGGTGGTGCCCGCATCGAAGAGCAGCCAGGTGAAGGTGAGCCCCACCGACCAGTCCCAGCCATTGGCGGTGCTCAGGGGCAGGGCGGTGGAGCCGCAGCAGCCACCACCGCCGATCGTGAAATCGTCGAGGCTGGTCTGGGAGCTGGAGCCCCCGGCCGCGGCAAACAGGGAGAGCTTGGGCAGCAGTGCGGCCGCCGTGGCCTGGCTCTGCTGGGCCAGGGCCGTGCGGGTGGCCAGGATCGCCTCCAGTTCCGGATTGCCCCGGTAGGCCTCCAGCAGGCTCTGCTCGAGGTTGAGGGGCCAGCGGGGCTGCACCGCGATCGGATCGCTGGCGCTGGGGGTGATGGCGGGCGGCAGGTTGAGCAGCACCGCCAGTTGCCGCCGCGCCACGGCCCGATCGGCCAGGGCCTGGATCAGGCTTTCCTCTCCCGATGCCTGGCTGGCCCGGCGACGCAGCACATCCAGCCGCGGCACCAGGCCGGCCTGCTGGAGATCGAGACTCTCCTGCAACAGCACCAGGTCGTTGCGCAGGTTGGCGTCGTAGACGCGCACCAGCTGCTCGCTCTGCTGGA
>JAGYNF010000231.1 GCA_018400215.1 Cyanobium sp. M55B138
CCGGAACAGGATTCTGGAGATGGCGCCGCGCCAGATCAAGCCGCTGGTTGCGGATCCACTGGGTGGCCGTGCAGTCCAGCCGCTCGCGGAAGGCATACTGCAGCGCCCGACGCGAATAGTGGCTCTGGCTCTCCAGCATCGTGAGGTTGAGCGGCTGGGAGAGATTGGCCTTGATGTAGTCGATCAGCTCATCGAACGTATCCCGCCCCTGCTGATCCTTCTGGGTCAAGCGATCGAGTGGACTCTCCAGGCGAAGGTCCGGCAGCACCAGCGCCGCAATCAGCCGGTAGATCTGATCATCGAGCTGCAGGCGATTCACCAGGGCCTGGCTGTGCCCCAGCAGCTGGTCAGCCTTGCCGAATTCCTGGCGAAGCAGCGTCTGCAGCGGCACCTCCACGGGTTCTCCCGAGAGACGCCAACCATGGCTGTGCTGGAGTTCTCTTGCCCAGTGGGAGGGCTGATGAATCAGTCCCGCCATCGCCCTGGCCGTGTTCAGCAACCGTTCCGGCGAGAGCTCAAAGGCCAGAGTGCTCAGCAAGGTGGTCTCTGAGGAATAGGTCTCACCGGAGAGGATCAGGCAGCCATCGGACGGGCAGCACCAGTGCTGCGAGGCCTGAGACACCTGCTGCTCACCGCCATAGCCAAGCAGCACGGTGAGCCCCGCACGCTCCCCGGCCGACAACAGCAGGGGTGGATGGATTCCCGCCGCCACCAGGATGCTTCCCAGTTCAAAACAACCGGCGTAGTGCCACCAGGCTGAATCGGGCGTGGCACTGCACAGGGTCTCCAGCGGCAGAACCTGACCCAGCAGAAGGTGGCTGCTCTCGAGGTCCTCGAACAGGCTCAGCTTTCGCCTGAAAGGATTCTCGAAACCTGCCGCTTCAGGATGTTGTTCGAATCCCTGTCCACCATTGGGCACATTGCATTCACCGGTTGCTTCTGCTGCGGTGTCCAGGCAGGTGAATCAACCTTAATGGGATCCAACGGTGGCGAGCGGCCAGGGCTGGCAACTCACGCTCCGGCTTGACGCTTAGCTTGCAGTGAGGCCATTGCGGCGAGGTGCGGCCATCCACGAACCCAGGGCGATCGAGCACGTGGTGGGCATCGGCGCCTCGGCCGGAGGGCTGGAGGCGCTGCAGAACCTGGCGTCCCATCTGATGGCCGGTGGTGGCGTGAGCTATGTGGTGGCTCAACACCTCGCCCCCGAACATCGCAGTTTGATCGTCGATCTGCTGGCCCATGCCACAGAGCTCACGGTGGTCACGGCCCGCGATGGGGCGCCGCTGCTGCCCAACGTGATCGCCATCGCCCCCCCCAACCATGACGTGGCTGTGGAGGGGGACCGGCTGAAGCTCAGCGATCCCCTGCCCCGCTTCGGACCGAGCCCATCCATCGATCTGCTGTTTGAGTCGATTGCCGAGCACTGGGGCGAGAGGGGCGTCGCCGTGGTGCTCTCAGGCACCGGCAGTGATGGCGCCCAGGGGGTGCGGGCCGTGAGGGTCGCCGGCGGGCTCACCCTCGCCCAGGCACCGGAGAGCGCCAAGTTCGACGCCATGCCCCGCGCCGCCATCAGCCTCGGCGGGGCCGATCTGGTGCTGGATCCAGCAGCAATCGGCGAGCGTTTGGCGGAACTGATCGCCGCCGGTGGCCCCTGGAGTGGCGGATCCCACCCGGCATTGGAGCCCATTCGACTCGAGGCGGTGACGGGCCAGCTCAGGCACATCACCGGCATCGATTTCTCCCAGTACAAAGAGTCGACGCTGCGGCGCCAGCTGCAGCGCCGCATGGCGATTCGCCAGGTCGGCAGCCTTGAGGCCTATCTCCCCCTGCTGTCGGCCGAGCCGGAGGAGGCCCAGGCGCTGGTGCAGAACCTGCTGGTCACCGTCACCGAATTCTTCCGCGATCCCCAGGCCTTCGACGCCCTGCGCGCATTGCTGCGCGAGTACGTCGATCAGCGCGGCTCAGGCGAACGTCTGCGGGTGTGGATTCCAGGTTGCGCCACGGGGAAGGAGGTGTATTCGATCGCGATGGTCATCAGCGAGGTGCTGGGCCATCCGGCGGATCTGGCGGCCCATCTCAAGATCTTCGGCACGGATCTCGACGAACCGAGCCTGATGATCGGCCGGCGCGCCACCTATCCGATCGCAGCCGCCCAGGGAATTCCCGCCGATCTGCGTCGTCGTTTTGTGATCGAGCGGGGCGAGGAGATGGAGATCGGCGAAGTGCTGCGCAACTGCGCCGTGTTCGCCCGCCACGACGTGGGTGCCGATCCGCCCTTCCCCAGCCTCGATCTGATCTCCTGCCGCAACACGCTGATCTACTTCACCCAGCCAATGCAGGAGCGGGTGCTAGGCATGTTCCGCTTCGGCTTGCTGCCCGGAGGCCTGCTGTTCCTGGGCAGTTCGGAGTCCCTGGGCCACCGCACCGTGGGCTTCACCGTGGCCAACGCAGAACACCGCCTCTTCCGTCGCACCCTGGAGGAGGCCAACCGGC
>JAGYNF010000232.1 GCA_018400215.1 Cyanobium sp. M55B138
TTTTCAACCCTCCTGGCTCCACAGCCACACCAGCAGCGTGCGGCCCCGCTGCACCAGGCCGCCCAGGCCGGCGCGCAGTGAGGGGATGGGGGGCTGAAATGGGGGCATGGCACAGAACGCAGCAGGCACGGCGGAGGGCTGGACGGACACCATTGCCGCCGTGGCCACGGCCGTGGCACCGGGCCAGGGCAGTGTGGCGATCGTACGGATTTCGGGACCCGGGGCGTTGGCGATCGGTCGCGCCCTGTTCGCTGCGCCCGGCCAGCAAGTGTGGGAGAGCCACCGGGTGCTCTATGGCCACGTGGTGGATCCGGCCAGCGGTGAGCGGGTGGATGAGGCCCTGCTGTTGCTGATGCGGGCGCCGCGCAGCTTCACCCGCGAGGACGTGGTGGAGCTCCATTGCCACGGCGGGGTGGTGGCGGTGCGGCGGGTGCTGGAGCTGGTGCTGGCGGCGGGGGCGCGGCGGGCCCAGCCCGGTGAATTCAGCCAGCGGGCCTTCCTCAATGGCCGCCTCGATCTCACCCGGGCCGAGGCCATTGGTGAGATGGTCACCGCCCGCAGCCGCCGCGCCGCCCAACTGGCCATGGCCGGCATCGACGGCGGCCTGCAGCGGCGCCTCACCGACCTGCGGGGCCGCCTGCTCGACCAGTTGGCCGAGCTGGAGGCGCGGGTGGATTTTGAGGAGGACCTGCCCCCACTCGATGGGGCGGCGGTGGTGGCGGCGCTGGCGGCGGTGCGCGCCGAGCTGCAGCAACTGGTGGCCGATGCCCAGCAGGGTGCCGTGCTGCGCGATGGCCTGCGGGTGGCGATCGTGGGCCGCCCCAACGTGGGCAAATCCAGCCTGCTCAACCGGCTCAGCCGGCGCGAGCGGGCGATCGTGACCGACCTGCCCGGCACCACCCGCGACCTGCTGGAGAGCGAGCTGGTGCTCGATGGGGTGCCGATCACCCTGCTGGACACCGCCGGCATCCGCCCCACCAGCGACCGGGTGGAGCAGCTGGGTATCGCCCGCAGCCACGAGGCGCTGGCCGCCGCCGACATGGTGCTGTTGCTGTTCGATCTCAGCGCCGGCTGGACGGCCGAGGACGAGGCCCTGCGCCAGCTGGTGCCCACCGGCGCCCCCCTGCTGGTGGTGGGCAACAAGGCCGATGCGGCGGGTCTGGCGGTCGGTAGGGGGGTTCCGCCGGCCCAGGTGTGCATGAGCGCGATCAGCGGTGAGGGGTTGGCGGTGGTGGAGGCCGAGCTGCTGCGCTGCTGCGGCGCCGGCCCGTTGGAGGGTCTGCAGATGGCCCTCAACACCCGCCAGGGGGAGCTGGCAACGGCGGCGGCGACCAGCCTGGAGTGTGCGCTGGCGGCGGCCGATCAGCAGTTGCCCTGGGATTTTTGGACGATCGACCTGCGCTCCGCCGTGCGCAGCTTGGGCGAGATCACCGGCGAGGAGGTGAGTGAGGCGGTGCTGGATCGGGTGTTTGCCCGCTTCTGCATCGGCAAATAGCCGCCAGCCGCTGTCAATGGAGCGTGGCGGATCTAGACCCGGGAGCGATGGTCGTTGTCCCCCTGATGCGCCCCCTGCTGTGCCGCTGGTCCCTCGCCACTCGGCTCCTCCCCCTGTTGGCCGCCCTGCCGCCGGCCTTGCTCAGCCTGGCCGTTCGCCCCGCTGTTGCCGCTTCACCGCCAGCCCCCGCTGGGCTGGAGCAGTGCAGCGCGCCTGAGCCCGGCCGTTACGTGCTGCTCGGCAGCGGCCAGCATCGCGGGGAGCCGGTGGCGCAGCTGATGCAGGAGCGCTGGCTGGCCGATGGCCGGTTGGAAGGCATGCGCTTCCGCCGGGAGGGGCGCCGGTTCAGCGAAGAGCCTTACATCGGTCTCTGGCGGGCGGATGCCAACTGCTGGGCCACGGTGGAGCGGCGCAGTGCCAGCGGGGTTGCCGCCTCGGTGGTGGCGCTCAACCGTCAGGGGCGTCCCCAGGCCTCCCTGGTGCTGGCCCCCGAGGAGGTGCTCTCCCTGCGCTATGTGCAGCAGCGGGATCAGGCCTGCCAGCTTGGTGATCTGCAGGGACTGGTGACCAGCCAGCAGCAGGGCAAGAGTTGGCAGGCCGGCCGCTGGCAGCCGAATGCGGTGGTGCAGCGGGAGTGGTGGGAAAACGGGATTGTGCAGGGCTGGGCCGTGTCCAGCTATGGCGGCCAGCTGGAGCGGGCTGGCTACAGCGGCCGCCTGGAGCTGGGTGAGGATTGCCTGGGCACCATGACCCAGCGGGATTCCCTGGGCAACACCTTCAACTACCGCGTGGTGAAGCTGTCCGGCCGGGGTGGCTACTTCTATCTGCAGGCGGACCCGAACAATCTCACCCTCGGGTTGTTGCAGCAGCAACCCTGAACAAGGGAGGGGATCAACGCTGGATCAGCCGACCCTGCCCGATGGCCAGCGGGCCCTAGGGGAGATCACCGGGGGGGTGGTGAGCGAGGCGGTGCAGGCTCAGCTCTGGCGGCG
>JAGYNF010000233.1 GCA_018400215.1 Cyanobium sp. M55B138
AACTATTTAGTTTTTCACAAAACTAAACAGTCCCTAGTATGCTTGGGCATTAGCCCTGCTGCTGGGGGGGGTGGCTGGCGTGGGGGCGGCCTTCCTGCGGGAACGCTTCGACCATGTGTTCCACAGCACCGACGAGGTTTCGGAAGAGCTGGGCGAAACCCTGCTGGGCCATGTGCCCTACATCCAGCTGTTTGAAGGGGTGCGTCAGGACAAGCGCTTCATGCTGGAGGCCCTCGACCAGCCCGCGGAGGGCATCGAGGCCTACCAGCGCTTCCACTACCAGGAAGCCTTCCGCAACCTGGCCACCAGCCTGCGCTTTCTCAATAGCGACAGGCCACTGCGCTCGATCGCCCTCACCTCCTCGGTGCCAGCGGAGGGCAAGAGTTTGATCGTGGTGCTGCTGGCCAAAACCCTCAGTGAGCTGGGTCAGCGGGTGCTGCTGGTGGACGCCGACCTACGCAAACCCCAGCTGCACCACCGCCTCGGCCTCGACAACCTCGCCGGCCTCAGCAACCTGCTCACCGATGAGGGCGAGGACAGGGACTGGCGAACGGTGGTGCAAGCCGTGCCCAATGCCAGTGGCTGGGATGTGATCACGGCGGGGCGAACGCCACCCGACCCACCGCGGCTGCTCAGTTCCAAGCGGATGGGCCACCTGGTGGAGGCAATCGCCAACTCAGGCAGCTACGACCTGATCATCTATGACACGCCACCGGCCCTGGGCCTGGCCGATGCAGCGCTGGTGGCGGAGCAGCTCGATGGCCTGATCATCCTGGTGAGTCTCAGTCGCGTGGAACGCAACCTGCCCAAGGAGGCGATCAGCCGCATCCGCCAGGCGGGAGCACCGGTGCTGGGCCTGGTGACCAATGCCCGCAAGCCCCGCCGCGAGGGTGGCGAAACAACCCGCTACGCCTACGGCTATGGGGGCTACGGCTATGGGGGTTATGGCTATGGGGGCCATGGGGGTTATGGGGGCTATGCGAATGATCCCGCCATGGCCTACGCGTACTACAACAAATCCGAGAGCGAACCCGAAGAACAGGTGCAACCCAGTCGCTGGCAAAAGCTCACGCCAAGCCGTGACAACCGGCGCCGCTGGCGCCACAGCCTCACCCGCTGGCTCGACGGCTGAAAAAAGCGCGGCGCCCCTCCTGGCCGGATTCGGCCCAGGGCCACCAGGGGGCGGAAAGATCCGTGGCGTAGGTGCGCAGCTGCTGGATGGACACGTCAAAACCCTGGGCGGCCGCATAGTCGACGATCTCCTGGGGCTGGCGACAGGCTTTCACCAGGCCCTGGAGCTGGCGATCGGCCGCCACGGCCTTCGCGAACGCCTGGAGCGCCATTCCCCGCTCCAAATCATCGGGGGGCGTACTCGAACCAAGCACCGGAGACATAACGGCACTTAAAAGTAGAATCCGTGCGCTTTATAGCATTAATACCGAGCCAGGGGCTCACCAAGCCCGGTAGAGGGTGCGGCCGAGGGCTTCCCGCAGGGCCCGGCTGCTGCTGTCGAGGCCGGCGGCCGAGGGCAACCAGCGCAGCGGATCGGCCAGGGGCTGGCCCGCCCAGGCGCCCGTGGCCTGGAAATCCACGGGGAACGGCAGCACCTGCAGGCCTTGGCGCTCGAACAGACGCCGGGCCCGGGGCATGTGGAAGGCGGAGGTCACCAGCACCACGTTGCTGGCGCGGGGCAGCAGGGCGGCGATGGCCGTGGCCTCCTCGGCCGTGTTGCGCACCCGGGAGGTGGTGCGCAGATCGGCGGCGGGCACGCCCAGGGCGATCGCCTGGCGGCGCAGCACCTCCCCCTCCGGCGGCAGCTGGGGCTGGGTGGGCCACCACCCCCCGGTGAAGATCAGCTGCGGCGGCGGCGCGCTGGCGGGGGATTGGGCCCGCAGCTGCCGGTAGATCGCCAGGCCGCCAAAGAAACGGTCGGCATCGATCCACTCACTCACCCGGTCGGGGCCTGGGGCGGGATGGCGACCACCGCCGAGCACCACCACGGCCACCGGCGGGGCTGTGCTTGGCAGCTCGGCCAGCACGGCGGCGGCACTGCGGCGCTGCTGGGGCCACTCCAAACCGCGCCAGAGGGCTTCTGCGGTGAGGGGCATGGCAAACAGCCCCAGGATCAGCAGGGCGGCCCAGGCCGGCCAACGGCGTTGGCGCCAGCTGCCCCAGAGCAGCAGCAGCAGCGCCACCCCCAGGGGCTGCACCAGAAGTGGCAGCAGTTTGCTCAGCAGAAACACGGGGCCAGGGGGGCTCGCCAGGCCGGCAGTGATTTCAGCGTAGCGGCGGAGTCCAGAGCCACTCGGCCCGCCGGTGGTGTGGGGATCAACGATGATATCGGCGCGACTGCTCTCTCAAGCACTGCTCTGAGGGTGAGAAGCAGGGAATCCAGCGTGCGAAGTGAAAGCCGAAATCGAATGCGCGGCCTGGGTGGGGTTATGAAGGCAACATTCCCTCTCTGCGCACCAACGGCAGCAGCTCA
>JAGYNF010000234.1 GCA_018400215.1 Cyanobium sp. M55B138
GCGGATGCGCGGTTGCATCAGCTGCGATGCACATGCACCTGCATCCAGCGACCCTGTTGGCGTTGCCAGATGCGGGTTTCGCAGCAGCTGGCGGTGATGGCACTGCCCTCGTTCAGCGCCTGGGTGAGGCGTGTGTAGCTCAGCACCACGGCGTCCTCGCTGAGCCAGCGAAGGTGGGGGCGGGCCATGGTGACCTGCACGGTGGGCGTTGGTGGTGTCGCCAGCTCGAAGTAGAAGCGATGAAAGTTCAGCCCCTCGGCCAGGATGCCGTTGGTTTCTGCTTCGAAACAGCTCAGATCGCTGCTGCAATGGCTGGCATAGGTGCTCCAATCCCCCGCCACCACACTCTCCAGCATGCTCTGATTCACCGCCAGGATCTCCTGGTCGCGGCCTGGGGGAAACTCTTCGGTGCTGGCCTGGTCGGTCATGGTTGCAAGTGCAGATCGGCGTAGTTGTCGATCCTCTCAAAGGGGCCTGGCTGGCGATGGGGGTTGCCTGGCCGATCACTGAACCGCACGGCCATGCCGGCGGCGGCGGCGGCCTGGCACTCCTCCAGGGAGTCGCTGATGAACAGCACCGCCGCCGCTGGACTGCCCAGGGCGTGGGCGATCTGTTGATAGCTGTCTGCGTCCTGTTTGGCACCGGTGCGGGTGTCAAACCAATGGCCGAAGAGGCCCCGCAAATCTCCGGCCTGGCTGTGGCCATAGAGCAGTTGTTGGGCCGCCACCGACCCTGACGAATACACGGCCAGCTGCACCCCCGCCTGGTGCCAGCGCCGCAGGGCGGCGGGCACATCGGCGTAGAGCGGTGTCACCAGCTCGCCGCTGGCATACCCAGCTGCCCAGATCATCCCCTGCAGATCCTTGAGGGCGGTGAGCTTGCGGTCCTGTTGGATCAGCAGGCCCAGGTAG
The DNA here is from genome assembly GCA_018400215.1 of Cyanobium sp. M55B138. Classification (GTDB taxonomy): domain Bacteria; phylum Cyanobacteriota; class Cyanobacteriia; order PCC-6307; family Cyanobiaceae; genus NIES-981. The sequence continues at coordinate 912 of JAGYNF010000234.1, forward strand.
GCGGCCAACCCCACCGGCGGCTGGCGTTGGCGCAGGGCTGCCGCATCGGGGTCGTTGTCCTGCCCCCAGGCCTGCTGCACATCCCGCAGCAACGGTTGCAGCTCGGGGTCGTGCTGGTGGGCTTCGAGATAGGCAGCGAGCCTGGTGGCGGCGTAGGGGAACAGCACCTCGGCCACGTAGCTCACCGGGCAGGTGGTGCCCTCGATATCCAGCAGGAGTTGGCGGATGCCGGTGGTGGGGGCCATGGGGGGCGTGGGCAAGGGGATCAGGGGTGCAGGGCCTGGAGCAGCAGCTGGCGCCAGTGCTGCTCCAGCAGGAACTCAAGAATCTCCAGGTGGCGCTGCGCCCGGCCCAGATCCTGGCCCCAGGCATAGAGGCCGTGGCCGGCGATCAGCAGCCCCTGGGGGGCCTCCGCCAGCAGTGGACTGGCGAGGGCGCTGAGTCGTGCCAGGTCCTGGTCGTTGGCCAGCACGGGCACGGCAATGCGGCAGCTGTGGCTGCCGATCCCCTCGAGCCCCTTGAGCATCTCCAGATCGGTCAGTTGCAGCCAGCCCACCTCGCTGCCCTCAGGGCCGTAGTGGCGTGAGAGCAGGGTGCCCGCCTGGGAGTGGGTGTGGAGCACGGCGCCCGCCCTGGCTTGGCGCACGATCTCCAGGTGCAGCAGGGTTTCGGCGCTGGCCCGGCCCTTGCCACGCCGCACCTGACCGTCGCCGTCGACCACGATCAGGGCCTCCGCCGGCACCTGGCCCTTGTCCACGCCGCTGGGGGCCATCAGCAGCTGCAGGGGTTGGCGCTGCAGCACACAGCTGAAGTTGCCGCCGGTGCCATCGCACCAGCCGCGGGCGTGGATGGCGGCCATGGCGGCCGTGAGCTGGTGGGCGAGGGGGCCGCTGGGGGCAGGGGTGGGCATGGCGGCAGGGGCAGGGGTCAATGCTGGCAGTTCGGGCACCAGTGGCTGCTGCGGCCTCCGAGCTTGTCGCGTTGGATCGGCGTGCCGCATTGGCGGCAGGGCTGGCCACCCCGCCGATACACCAGCGCCACGCCGCCGTAGTTGCCGTTGGTGCCGGTGAGATCGCGGAAGTCGCTGAAGGTGGTGCCGCCGGCACCGATGCTGGTCTCCAGCACCTGCACCAGGGCGGCCCGCAGGGCCTCAAGCTGCGCCGGCCCCAGCCGTCCGCTGGGGGTGTGGGGGCGAATGCCGGCGGCAAACAGGGATTCATCGGCGTAGATGTTGCCCACCCCGGCCACCAGGGCCTGGTCGAGCAGGGCATTTTTGATCGGCCGTTGCGAGCCCTTGAGCCGGCTGCCCAGATAGCTGGCGCTGAAGGCCGGGCTGAAGGGCTCTGGCCCCAGCTTTTGCAGCCCCGTGATCACCGACTCCACCGCCTGCCCGGGGGGAACCCACCACATCTGGCCGAAGCTGCGGGTGTCCACAAAGCGCAGTTCGGGGCCCGCCGCACTCCAGATCCGCACCCGGGTGTGGCTGCAGGGGGCCGACTGGGTTGCCTGCGCCCCAGGCCTCAGCAGCAGAAACTGGCCGGTCATGCGCAGGTGCACACCCCAGTGGCCGC
>JAGYNF010000235.1 GCA_018400215.1 Cyanobium sp. M55B138
CCAGGCCTGGCGCACCTGGCGGGCGCCGGCCGCCCGGCAGAGCTGGTCGGTGAGGGCGGCGGCAGCCACCACCTCCCGCCGCTGGCCATCGAGCTCGATCAGCAGCACCGCAGCCGCATCGGTGGGATATTCCGGCTCACCGCCCGGCTCACCCCCCGCCCCACCGGTCTCGGCCCCCGCCCCGCCGCTATCGGCCAAGTAGTCGTTCACGGCCTGGATCGTGAGCCGATCCATCATTTCCATCCCCGCCGGCAACACCCCGGCCGCCGTGACCTGCCGCACCGCCTCGCCTGCCGCCTCCATGCTGGTGAAATCGGCCAACAACACCGCCACGCACTGGGGTGCCCGCAGCAGCCGCAGGGTGATCGCCGTGGCGATGCCGAGGGTGCCCTCGCTGCCGATGAAGGCGCCGCGCAGATCCAGCTCCGGCGTCTCCTCGAGCTCACTGCCCAGGGTGGTCACGGTGCCGTCGGGCAGCACCACCTCGAGGGCCAGCACGTGGTTGCTGGTCACGCCATATTTCAGGCAGTGCACGCCGCCGGAGTTTTCGGCCACGTTGCCGCCGATGCTGCAGGCCACCTGGCTGGAGGGGTCGGGGGCGAAGTAGAAGCCGTCGCCGGCCACCGCCCGCGTCACCCAGCTGTTGATCACCCCCGGCTGCACCACCACGCGCCGGTTGGGCAGATCCACCTGCAGCACCCGGCGCATGCGGCTGGTGGCCACCACCAGCGCCTCGGTTTCGGCCACGGCACCACCGGAGAGGCCGGTGCCACTGCCGCGGGCCACAAAGGGCACCCCCCAGGCATGGCAGAGGCGCAGAACATCCGACACCTGCTGGGTGGTTTCCGGCAGCACCACCAGCGGCGGCTGGTGACGGTTGAGGGTGAGGCCGTCGCAGTCGTAGGCGAGCAGCTCCTGGCGGGCCGCCACCACGGCACGGGCCGGCAGCAGCTGGCGCAGGCGCCGCTGCAGCGCCGGCCAGTCGTGGCGTTGGCTGCGCTGGGACTGCGGCTCTGTGGGGGTGGAGCTGGGGGTGGAGCTGGGGGGCACGGTCGACACCGCCGAAGCGAACGGGCGGGTTCTGGGTCAGGATAGGCAGCGGTTTTCCATTCCTCCCAGGAATCAACCTTGACCTCGGCACCTGCTTCCGCCCCCGGCTTGAACACCACGCGCTCCCAGGCGATCTTCAACGCCGCCCAGTCCCTGATGCCGGGCGGGGTGAGCTCGCCGGTGCGGGCCTTCCGCTCCGTGGGCGGCAACCCGATCGTGTTCGACCGGGTGAAGGGGGCCTACGCCTGGGACGTGGACGGCAACCGCTACATCGACTACATCGGCAGCTGGGGCCCGGCGATCTGCGGCCACTCCCACCCCGAGGTGATCGCCGCCCTGCACGACGCCCTCGACAGAGGCACCAGCTTTGGGGCCCCCTGCGAGCTGGAAAACCAGCTGGCCGAACTGGTGATCGCCGCCGTGCCGTCGGTGCAGATGGTGCGCTTCGTGAACAGCGGCACCGAGGCCTGCATGTCGGTGTTGCGGCTGATGCGCGCCTTCACCGGCCGCGAAAAGATCATCAAATTTGAGGGCTGCTACCACGGCCACGCCGACATGTTCCTGGTGAAGGCCGGCTCCGGGGTGGCCACCCTGGGCCTGCCGGATTCCCCCGGCGTGCCGCGCTCCACCGCCGCCAGCACCCTCACCGCCCCCTACAACGACCTGGAGGCCGTGAAGCGGCTGTTCGCCGAAAATCCAGGCGAGATCGCCGGTGTGATCCTCGAGCCGGTGGTGGGCAATGCCGGCTTCATCACGCCGGTGCCGGGCTTCCTCGAGGGCATCCGTGAGCTCACCAAGGAGCACGGAGCCCTGCTGGTGTTCGACGAGGTGATGACCGGCTTCCGCATCAGCTATGGCGGCGCCCAGGCCCGCTTTGGCATCACCCCCGACCTCACCACCCTGGGCAAGGTGATCGGCGGTGGCCTGCCCGTGGGCGCCTACGGCGGCCGGGCCGACATCATGGCGATGGTGGCCCCGGCGGGCCCGATGTACCAGGCCGGCACCCTCAGCGGCAATCCCCTGGCTATGACAGCCGGCATCAAGACCCTGGAGCTGCTCAAGCAGCCCGGCACCTACGAGCGGCTGGAGGCCACCACCCAGCGGTTGATCGCCGGCATCCTCGAGGCGGGCCGCAGCGCCGGCCTGCCGATCTGCGGCGGTTCGATCAGCGCCATGTTCGGCTTCTTCCTCTGCGACGGTCCGGTGCAGAACTTTGAGCAGGCCAAGGCGGCGGACGCGGCCCGCTTCGGCAGGCTGCACCGGGCCATGCTCGAGCGCGGTGTGTATCTGGCCCCGAGCGCCTTCGAGGCCGGCTTCACCTCCCTGGCCCACAGCGAGGAGGACATCGACGCCACCCTGGCAGCCTTCCGCGCCTGCTTCGCGGCGGTGGCTTGATGCGGAGCAACCTGATTCAGCATCGCCTCGCCCC
>JAGYNF010000236.1 GCA_018400215.1 Cyanobium sp. M55B138
GCTGCATCGGCGCCACCACGCCCGATGAGTACCGCCGCAGCATTGGCAAGGATCCGGCCCTCGATCGGCGCTTCCAGCAGGTGCTGATCCGCGAGCCGGGCGTCGACACCTGCGTGCAGATCCTGCGCGGCCTGAAGGAGCGCTACGAGCTCCACCATGGCGTCACCATCAACGACGGGGCCCTGGTGGCGGCCGCCCGCCTGGCCGACCGCTACATCAGCGATCGCTGCCTGCCGGATTCGGCCATTGATCTGGTGGATGAGGCCGCCGCCGAGTTGCGCATGGATGTGACCTCGAAGCCCCAGGAGGTGGAGGCGGCTGAGGCGGAGCTGCGGCGGCTGGAGCTGGCCCTGCTCTCGGCCGAGGCGGCCCCTGAGGCCGAGCGGGTGGGGCTGCAGGCCCGGCGGCAGGTCGCCACTGAGATGTTGCAGCAGCTGCAGCAGCGCTGGCAGGCCGAGCGGCGGCGGGTGGAGGAACTGCGCCACCTGTTGCAGCAGGACGAGCACCTGCGCCATGCCATTGCCGAGGCGGAGCGCGATGGCGACCAGGAGGAGGCGGCGCGGCTGCAGTACGACCAGCTCTACGGCGTGCAGCAGCGGCGGGAGGAGCTCGAGGTTGCGATGCAGGCCGACACGATGCTGCGGGAGCAGGTGGAGGCCGGCGACATTGCCGATGTGGTGGCCCGCTCCACCGGCATTCCGGTGCAGCAGCTGCTGGCGGGCGAGCGTCAGAAGCTGCTGGAGCTGGAGCAGCGGCTGGGCGAGCGGGTGGTTGGCCAGGCTGAGGCGGTGGCGGCCGTGGCCGCGGCGATCCGGCGGGCCCGGGCGGGCATGCAGGCCCCCACCCGGCCGGTGGGCTCCTTCCTGTTCCTCGGCCCCACCGGGGTGGGCAAGACCGAGCTGGCCAAGGCCCTGGCGGCATCGCTGTTCGATGAGGACGACGCCCTGGTGCGCCTCGACATGAGCGAATACATGGAGCGCAATGCCGTGGCCCGGCTGGTGGGGGCCCCGCCGGGCTATGTGGGCTACGAGGAGGGTGGCCAGCTCACCGAGGCCGTGCGGCGCCGGCCCTATGCGGTGTTGTTGCTCGATGAGGTGGAGAAGGCCCACCCGGAGGTGTTCAACCTGTTGCTGCAGGTGCTCGACGATGGCCGCCTCACCGACTCCCAGGGGCGCACGGTGGATTTCCGCCACACGGTGGTGATCATGACCAGCAACCTGGCCAGCCAGGCGATCCTGGAAAGCGCCCGCCGGGGCGGCGGAACTGGCCCTGACAGCGAGGCTGATGCCTGGCTTGCTGAGCAGGTGGATCAGGCCCTGGCGGGCCAGTTCCGGCCGGAGTTCCTCAATCGCATCGATGAGGTGATCCGCTTCCGGCCCCTCGCCCCCCAGGATCTGCAGCGGATCGTGCACCTGCAACTGGCCGAACTGGCCGGCCTGCTGGCGGAGCAGGGGCTGGAGTTGGACGTGCAGCCGCCGGTGGTGCAAGCCCTGGCCCTGCAGGGCTACGAGCCCGAGTATGGGGCCCGGCCCCTGCGGCGGGTGCTGCGCCGTCGCCTGGAAAACCCCCTGGCCACCGCCCTGCTGGCCGACCAGTTCAGCGCCGCCGCTGGTGTGCGGGTGGAGCTCGACCCGGGGCTCGAAGGGGAGCTGCTGTTTGTGGCCGTGCCGCCCCCACCCAGTGGGGGTAACGACGTCCGGTAGGGTGATCGTTTGCCGAGCAGTTCCCGCCCTGCAAGACCCGAGTCCGTCCCTGGAGCCCCCCTTGGAGCCCGACGCCACCACGCCGAGCCAGACACCCCCGGCCAGCAGCCCCTCCGGCAGCTTGGCCAGCGGCCCTGTCACCATCGACGACGCCCCGGCGCCCGTCGTGGAGGCCGAGGCCGGGTTTATGGCAGCCACCCTGGCTGAACTGCGGCGGGTGGTCTGGCCCAGCCGCCAGCAACTGTTCAGTGAGTCGGTGGCGGTGATCCTGATGGTGAGCCTCTCGGCCGCGGCGATCGCCGCCATCGACCGCTTCTACGGTTGGGCCGCCGCCCAGGTGTTCGGCTGAGCCAGCCCGTTGCAGCCCCGCTGATTTCCTTCCCCTTTTCAAGCCCCGTGTCCGAGATCCTGGCCGACAGTCACGCCGAGAGCAGCTTCGACACCCCGGAGGCGTCGCAGGAGCCCACCATCCCGGTGCAGCCCGACGCCGTGCTGGATCCGGCCGAGCGCCGCCAGGTGGCCCGCTGGTATGCCGTGCAGGTGGCCTCCAGCTGCGAGAAGAAGGTGAAGGCCACCCTTGAGCAGCGGGCCGTGACCCTGGGCGTTGACAACCGCATTCTCGAAATCGAGATCCCCCAGACCCCCGGGGTGAAGATCAAGAAGGACGGCAACCGCACCAGCACCGAGGAGAAGGTGTTCCCCGGCTATGTGCTGGTGCGCATGGTGCTGGATGAAGACACGATGATGGCGGTGC
>JAGYNF010000237.1 GCA_018400215.1 Cyanobium sp. M55B138
AACCCGCAGCGCTCCAGGGCATCCTGGGCATCGGGAGGGGCCGACAGCGAGATGCTGCAGCCTGGCAGTTCCCGCCGCAGCCGCCCGAGGCAGGCCTGCACCAAGGCCAGGATCACCTCGTCTTGGGCGGGATCCTGGGGGTCGGCCCAGAGGTCCCAGAGATTGGCGTTGAGGGCCCGGTCACTGGTGGTGCGCACAAAACCCACCAGCTGGCCGGCGTCGGTCTCGACGCGCAGATGCCAGAGGCTGCACGCCAGCACCTGCCGCCAACGCTCGGGGCTGCGGGGTCGCTCACCGGCCTGGCTCAGCAGGGCATTGAGCGCCTCCGCCGGGGGGATGCCCCCTTCCAGCAGCTGATAGCCCGCCCGTAGGCGCGGGGCAGGGGTGTGGTGACGGAAGGGAAGCAACAGGGAGCCCAGGGGAAAACCTCGCGGTGGATTCAACCGGTGTTGCGCATGCCAGCGGCAATGCCGTTGATCGTGAGCAGGGCTCCACGCAACAGTTCACTGCGGCTGTAGGTGCGACCATCGTGGTCGGTGCTGGCGGCCTCACTGATCGGCGGCTGGCGGTTCTGGTCCCGCAGGCGCTTCAGCAGGGCCACCTGCAGGAAGCCAAGGGGCACGATCGTGCGGTTGCGCAGATCCACCGAGAGCTGCAGGGCGGGGTCTCCGTCCAGCAGGCGCTGGTGGCCTGTGATCTGCAGCACCAGATCCCGGGTGAGGTGGAATTCGGTGGCGATGGTTTGGTAAATCTGCTCAAACGCCTCGCGATCGGCGTTGCGTCCCAACTCCTGCACGTAGTGGTGGGCCAGTTCGATATCCACCTTGGAGAGGGTCATCTCCACCTTGGAGATCAGCATGCGGAAGAAGGGCCAGCGCTGGTGCAGCAGCCGCAACAGCTCCATCTGGCCAGGATCGCGCTCCAGTTCCTCCTGCAGGGCGGCCCCCACGCCAAACCAGCTGGGCAGCAGGAAGCGGCTCTGGGTCCAGCCGAACACCCAGGGAATCGCCCGCAGGCTGGAGAGATCCTTGGCGCCGCTCTTGCGCCGGGCCGGGCGGCTGGAGATCTGCAGTTTGCTGATCTCCTCGATCGGGGTGCACTGCTGGAAGAAGGCCACCAGGTCGGGGTTGTCGTGCACCAGGGCGCGGTAGAAGTCGCGGGAGCGGGCCGCCAGCCGGCCCATCAGCTCATTCCAGCTGGGGGTGTTATCCACCGGTGTGCTCACCAGACTGTTCTGGATCACGGCGGTGGAGACCGTCTCCAGGTTGTAGAGCGCCAGTTCGGGCAGGGAGTATTTCGAGGCCAGCACCTCCCCCTGCTCGGTGATCTTGATGCGCCCCTGCAGGGTGCCGCTGGGCTGGGCCAGGATCGCCTGGTAGGCCGGTCCGCCGCCCCGGCCCACGGAGCCGCCCCGGCCGTGGAAGATGCGCAGGGCCACAGCGTGCTGGGTGGCAAGGCGCTGCAGGGCGATCTGGGACTTGTGAATTTCCCAGTTGCTGGAGAGGAAGCCGGAGTCCTTGTTGCTGTCGGAGTAGCCGAGCATCACCTCCTGGAGGGGCTCGTCGCCGTCACGCCCGGCCAGCAGCTGGCGGTAGGAGGCCTGCTCAAACAGGGCCTCCATCACCGCCGGCGCGCCCTGCAGGTCTTCCACGGTTTCAAACAGGGGCACCACCAGCAGCGAGGAGCGCTGGGTCACCGGATCCACCAGGCCGGCCTCCTTGGCCAGCAGCAGCACCTCCAGCAGATCCGACACCGTGTGGCTCATCGAGATCACGTAGGTGTGGCAGATGCGGGTGCCGAATTCCTCCTGGAGGCGCTTCACCATGCGCAGCACGGCGAAGGTTTCGGTGGTGGCGGGGCTCCAGCGGGTGGCGGTGGGCACCAGGGGGCGACGGGTCTGCAGTTCACCCAGCAGCCAGGCCACCCGCTGGGGTTCGTCCATGGCCCCGTAGGGAACGGGCAGCTGCAGGTAACGGCTCAGCTCATCGAGGGCATCGCTGTGGCGGGTGCTCTCCTGGCGGATGTCGAGGCTGGCCAGGCAGAAGGCAAAGATCTGCACCTGACTGATCAGGTGTTGCAGGGCCTCGCAACTCAGCCCCGTGCTCTCCAGGCTCTCCAGCACCAGCTCGAGGTCGCCGCGGAACTCCTCCACGCAGCTGTAGTGGAGATCCTGGGGGGCGGTGCTGGCGCCCAGGTTGCCGCCGGTGAGGGGCACCGTGGCCGTGTTGTCGCAGGGGGATTCCCAGCCGGCATCGGCGAGCAGCTGGTTGCGGGCCTTGGTGAGCCCCAGCCGCTCCAGCGTGTAGCTGAGCTTGAGGCGGTAGGGCTCCAGCCGGTAGCGGGCCGCCCGTTCCTCGTAGATCTCCGGGAAGCGCAGCCGGTCCATCTCCAGCGATTCCAGCAGGGCCGGACTCACCTGGCTCCACTGCATCGAGATGCTGAGTTGGTCGCGCAG
>JAGYNF010000238.1 GCA_018400215.1 Cyanobium sp. M55B138
CTGCAGTCCGAACACGGTGAGCCGGGTGGTGAAGGCGGCGCTCTCACCCGACGACTACGCCGCCCTGAAGCAGCAGCGCGGCAAGGTCAAGGCGGTTCCGGCTGCTTCTGCGCCCATGGCTGTTGCGGCTGCGCCCATGGCTGTTGCGGCTGCGCCCATGGCTGTTGCGGCTGCGCCCGTGCCGGGAACAGAAGCCGATCCGGTGGATGCCGATGGGCCGGGCGTATTGCCCATCGACGATGCCGATGACTTCGGCGTCGAGGAGGAAATCGAGGCGGAGATCGGGGAAGAGGGCGGCGAGGACGAGGAGCCAGGGGCTGGGGAGGACGGGGAGACCGGCGTTGGTGCATCTCAGCCGGCGGTCCATGCACCGGTGCAGTGCCGCTGCCTGAGTGAGGCCGAGCTGCCCAGCAGCGGCTATCTGTTGGTGGATAAGACGGTGGAGCTGCAGCCCACACCGCTCAGCGACTGCAGCGAGCTGGGCCCCCTCCCCGCGGGGGAGGCGGAGCGTCAGGCGCTGATGGTGTACGCGAATGCCCGCCAGGCCAAGCGCCATTGCGGCCGCAGCCAGCGGGTGATCGAACTGCCGGATGTGGCCCTGCTGCACCGCACCGCCCCCTACCTGCTGGCCCAGGGCATCAGCCGGGTGGTGATCGAGGGCAGCCTCTATTCCCTGCCCGGCGCCTGAGCGGCGCGGGGCAGCAACAGGGCGGTGCAGCTGCCGCCACTGATCACGCCCACCACCAGGGCCAGGCCCACCAGGAAGCCGGCCGGCAGGGGGGGCGTGCTGCCCACACCCAGCCAGAGGCGGGGACGCTGCTCCAGGTTCTGGGCGCCGAGGCAGAGCACCAGCGCCAGCAGCAGCCCGCCGCCGAGGCTGGCCAGCAGCAGTCGCAGTCGCAGCAGCATCGGCATCAATGGCAGGGACCTGGCGGCCGGGGTGGGCGTCTAGTGGGGTGAGTCTGCCCCTTCGGCCTGCGGCGTGCCACCGGGCTGGTGTAGCAGGGCGTAGAGGGCCCGGCGGCTGTGGCCGCTCTGCTCCGCCAGCTGGCGGGCCGCATCCTTGTTGCTCAATCCGCTGGCCACCAGGGCCTGCAGCGCGCTGCGCAGCTGGTCGTCATCCCAGGGCGGCGGCGCTGGCGGCGGTGCGCCGCCGAGCACCAGGGTGCATTCCCCCTGGGGTGGGGTGTGGCGGAAGTGCTCCAGGGCGGCGGCCACGCTGGGGCCCACCTGCTCCTCATGGCGTTTGGTGAGTTCGCGGGCCACCTGCAGGGGGCGATCGCCGAGCAGCTCCAGCAGATCCTCCAGCAGCTCCAGCAGCCGGTGCGGCGCCTCATACAGCACCAGCGTGCGCTCCTCGGTCGCCAGCTCCTGCAGCCGGGCCCGCCGGGCGCTGGCCTTCGCGGCTAGGAACCCCTCAAAGCAGAAGCGGCCGCAGGGCAGGCCACTGCTCACCAGGGCGGTGCTGAAGGCGCTGGGGCCCGGCACGCAGATCACCGGCAGCCCGGCGGCGCGGGCGGCGGCCACCAGCTCTTCGCCGGGGTCGGAGATCCCGGGCAGGCCGGCATCGCTGATCAGGGCCACCGCTTCGCCGGCCGCCAGGGCCGCCAGCAGTTCGGGGATGCGGCTGGTTTGGTTGTGCTGGTGGAAGCTGGTGAGCCGTGGCCGACGCTCCTGTTCGCCCTCCTCCTGGCCCCGCAGGCCGAGCTGGTGCAGCAGCAGGCCGCTATGGCGGGTGTCCTCGCAGGCGATGCGCTGCACGCCGGCCAGCACCTGGCGCGCCCGGGGCGAGAGGTCGCCCAGGTTGCCGATTGGCGTGCCCACCAGATAGAGCACGCCGGCGGCCGGCTCGGGGGACTGGGGCACCGGGGTCCTGCACAATGCACGTCACCAGTTTGTTGCCCATGGCCGCCACCCCTGCCGCCCAGAGCGGCGCCCACCTGGCCCTGCCCTCCGGCATCGGCCTTGAGGCCCTGCTGGTGGAGCTGCGCCGCCTGAGTTGGGGGGCGGCCGACATCCTGCGGGCCTATGGCCGCGGCGAGCAGCCGCCCTACGGCTTCCCGCCGGCCCTGAGTGTGGACAACGGCGGCGAGGGCCCGGTGAGCGCCGCCGACCTGGCGGTGAACCAGTGGCTGCTCGATGGCCTGGGCCAGGCCTTCCCCACGGCCGACTGGACCCTGCTCAGCGAGGAGACGGCCAAGGAGCAGCTCACCGCCGGCGAACCGCTGGCGGCCGAGTGGCTGTGGATTCTCGATCCCCTCGATGGCACCAAGGACTTTCTCCAAGGCACCGGCGAGTACGCCGTGCACATAGCCCTGGCCCACCGCGGCGTGCCGGTGCTGGGGGTGGTGCTGCTGCCGGAGCTGGAGCAGCTGTGGTTGGGGATCACGGAGGAGCTGGCGGGCGAGGGCGGTCAGGCCTGGTGTGAAGACCGGGCCGGCACCCGCACGCCGGT
>JAGYNF010000239.1 GCA_018400215.1 Cyanobium sp. M55B138
GGTCGACGATGTCGGCAGCAATGCCCGGCAGGGGCAGGGTGCAGGAACCGGGCTTGGTGGGGGTGGCGCCGGGCAGGGGGCTGATCATCACGCCGCCGGTTTCGGTCTGCCACCAGGTGTCCACCACCGGGCAGCGGTTGCCACCGATCACATCCCGGTACCACATCCAGGCCTCCGGGTTGATCGGCTCCCCCACGGTGCCCAGAATCCGCAGGCTGCCCATGTCGTACTGATCCGGCACCTCACGGCCGCTCTTCATGAAGGCGCGGATCGCCGTGGGGGCGGTGTAGAAGATCGTGCAGCGGTGCTTCTGGATCACCTCCCAGAAGGCGCCGGGCTTGCTGGGGCGGGGCGCGCCCTCATACATCACCGTGGTGGCGCCATTGGAGAGGGGGCCATACACGATGTAGCTGTGGCCGGTGATCCAGCCCACATCGGCGGTGCACCAGAACACGTCGTCGTCGCGGATGTCGAAGATCCACTGGAAGGTGAGGTGGGCCCAGAGGTTGTAGCCAGCGGTGCTGTGCACCACCCCCTTGGGCTTGCCGGTGGAGCCGGAGGTGTACAGCACAAACAACCTGTCTTCACTGGCCATCGGCTCGGCGGGGCACTCCGGGTTCTGGCTCTCCACCAGCTCATGCCACCAGTGGTCGCGGCCGTCCGCCATGGTGCACGCCCCTGCAATGCGCCGCACCACCAGCACGTGCTCCACGCTGGGGGCGCCACCCTTGCAGCCAAGGGCCTCATCCACCGCCGGCTTGAGCGGCACCGGCTTGTCCTTGCGGAAGCCGCCGTCGGCGGTGATCACCGCCTTCACCTGGCCATCGATCAGCCGGTCGCGCAGGGCATCGGCCGAGAAACCGCCGAACACCACCGAGTGGGGAGCGCCGATGCGGGCGCAGGCCAGCATGGCAATGGCCGCCTCCGGCACCATCGGCATGTAGAGCGCCACCAGGTCGCCCTTGCCGATGCCGAGGGCCTTGAGGGCATTGGCCGCCTGGCACACCGCGGCATGGAGCTGGCGGTAGCTGAAGGTGCGCGTGTCGCCCGGTTCCCCCTCCCAGATCAGGGCCGTCTTGTCGGCCCGGGGGCCATCGAGATGGCGATCGAGACAGTTGGTGGAGAGGTTGGTGGTGCCGCCCTCAAACCAACGGGCAAAGGGGGGATTGCTCCAGTCGAGCACCGTGTGGAAGGGCTCAAACCAGTGCAGCTCACTGCGGGCCAGGTCGCCCCAGAAGCCATCGGGATCGGCTTCGGCCTTGGCGCAGAGGCTGCGGTAGGCCTGCATCGAGCCGATGCGGGCCCGGGCAGCCAACTCCGGCGGCGGCGCAAACAGCCGCTGCTCCTGGAGCACCGATTCAATCGTGCCGTGCTCAAGAGTGGCGCGGTCGACGCTGGGGCTGGGTTGGGCCTCACGCATGGCCAGGATCTGGGCAGAGGTTTGCTGGGGCCATTCAAGCGGGGAAACCCCGGCCCAGCCGGGCCATCGCCGAGAATGGACCCATGGTGATTCCCGCAGCCTGTCTCTTTGATCTGGACGGCCTGCTGCTGGATACCGAACCCCTGCATGCCATGGCCTGGAGCGAAGCCGCCATGTTTTTTGGCTGCCAGCTCAGCTCCGATCAGCTGATGGCCCTGCGGGGCCGGCGCCGCCTTGACTGCGCCGCCCAAGTGCAGGCCTGGATCGGCGCGCACAGCGGCCAGGCTCCCAGCCCGGCCGAGCTGCTGGCCATCCGCCAACCGATTGCCGAAACCCTGCTGCTGCAAGCCCAGCCCATGGCCGGAGCGGTGGCCCTGGTGAACCGCTGCACCGAGCTCGCCATCCCCATGGCCCTGGCCACCAGCAGTTCCCGGGCGGCGGTTGCGCTCAAGGCCAAGCCCCATGGCTGGCTCCGCCAGATCCAGGTGCGGGTGCATGGCGATGATCCTGAGCTCACGGCGGGCAAACCGGCACCGGATGTCTTCCTGCTGGCCGCCGCCCGGCTGGGGGTGGCGGCCAACGACCAGTGCTGGGCCTTTGAGGATTCCCCGGCCGGTGCAAAGGCGGCCCTGGCGGCCGGATGCCGGGTGCATGTGGTGCCGCCACCCCAGCTCGATCAGGCAGCCCTGGCGGCGTTGTTCCCCGGCGTGCACCAGTTGCTGGGCAGCCTGGAGGCCGTGGTGCTTGATCCTGCGGACAGCGCGAGAGCTCAGTAGAGGCGGCTCAAGACAAAATCTGGCAGGGCCCGCAGGGCCCGACTGGGCTCGGAATTGGGCAACCACTCCAGGGCGTCCGCAGCCTGGCGGGAAAACTGCTCGGCCAGGGCGCGGGAGCGGGGAATGGCCTCGCAGCCCCGCACCAACTCCAGGGCCTGCTCAAGATCACCGGCCTGGCTGAACTCCCGCTCGATCAGGCCCGCCAGGGCGGGCCGCTCCTCCAGGGCGTAGAGGGCCGGCGCGGTGAGGTATCC
>JAGYNF010000024.1 GCA_018400215.1 Cyanobium sp. M55B138
CCCAGGTGCGCCGGGCGGTAGCCCCAGTCACCACGCCAGCGGCACCAGCCCCCCAGCCGCCAACCCCAACCCCGCCACTGGCAAGCCCAACCCCGCCAAGCCCGACACTGCCAGCTGCACCAGCCCCGCCAGCGCCCCAGGCCTCCCTCCTGGATGAGAAGGCCCGGCGCCTGGCCGAGTTTTTCAACGGCGAAGTGATCGAGCTGGACGAACCCCTCGAAGAGCGCAACGGCATCGATGCCGCCTGAGCAGGTGGGCAGTCAGGCGGCCGCGGGATCCTCGCCGAGGTGCAGGGTCTTGGCCCACACCAGCCGCTTGGGCAGCAGGGCCATGCGCAGGGTGGTGTAGGGGATCACCAGGAACCAATGCCCCAGATAGACGATGCCCAGGGCCAGGTTGGCGGGGTGCATGGCGGGCAGGCTCGGTCCCTCGCTGCTGCGGCGACAACCCAGCAGGATCGACAGGCCAGACAGGCCCAAGGCCAGGAACGACAGGGGCCAGATCGTGGGTGGGGTGCGCGTCATCAGGGCACCCAGCAGATCGGCGACGGCCACCACGGGGAGCACGTACTGGAGCAGGAAAAAGCAGAGCAGGTCGAGGCTGCGCCTGGCGCCCAGGCGGCCGGAGAGCAGGCCAGGGGCGTAGTCGAAGAAACGCTGCAGCCCCCCCTCGGCCCAGCGCTGGCGCTGGCGCCAGAGGGCCCGCAGGCCCAGCACGGCCTCCTCGCCCACGGGTGGATCCCAGAGCACGGCCACCGGTTGCTGACCCAATAGCAACCGGAAGCTGAGGTCGAGGTCGTCGGTGACGGTGTCCTCGTTGAACCCTCCCACCTGCTGCAGGGCGGTGCGGCGCAACAACTGGCCATTGCCCCGCAGTTCCACCACGCCACCCCGCTGCAGGCGACCCTCCTGGACCACGGTGTCGAGGGCCATTTCCATCGCCTGGCCCCGGGTGAGCCAGTTGGCCTCGGCATTGGCCACGGCCTTGCGCAGTTGCACGGCTGCCCAGCCCCCCTGCTCCGCCAGGGGCAGCAGCCGCTCCAGCGTGTCGGGCTGCAGATCGGCGTCGGCGTCGAGCACCAGCATCCAGGGAGCCTCCAACTGCTGCAGGGCCAGGTTGAGGGCCCCGGACTTGCCGCCACCGGCATCGGGCTCCCGCCGCAGCACCCGCAGGAACGGATAGGCACCCTGCAGTTCGGCCAGCAGCTGGGGGGTGCGGTCGCTGCTGCCATCGTCGATCACCCACAGCCGCAGGGCATCGCTGGGATACCGCAACTGGGCGACGCGCTCCACCAACCGGCCGATCACGGCCTGTTCATCACGGGCCGCCACCACCACATCCACCGCCGGTGGGGAGGCATCAGCGCCTGCCTCAGCCGGGGCTGGCGCAGGGGCCGTCAACAGGGGGGGGCGGTGCCTGGTGAGGGCTGGCAGGAGCACCGTATGCATGCTGTAGCCACCCAGCAGCAATGCCAAAGCGCTGGCCGGCACCAACCGCAGCCCCGGCTCCAGCCAATGGGGGCCCAGGCCTGCCACGCCGCAGACCGCCAGAAATAGCGCTGATTTACCCCGCCGATGCTGGGTGGCACTGCCGTTCGCGGCCATGGCACTCCCCGCACGTTTCGGGACTCTAAGGGGCGCCTCCGGGAGAACTGCCAAACGCGCTGCCCCTCAGGCCGGAAAGCGGCTGCAACTGCGTTCCCGGGTAGTAGCGCTCCAGGATGGCCGGCAGGGTCCAGCCGCGGCGGGCCAGGTCGATCGCACCGGCCTGGGAGAGGCCCGCGCCGTGGCCAAAACCACCACCCACGAAACGCCAACGCCCGGGGCCCTGGGGTTCCACCACAAACAGGGTGCTGGGCAGCTGGACGAGGCTGCGACGAATCGCATCGAGCCGCAACACCACCCGCCCCTCGCCGCCATCGCGGATCTCCAGGGCCAGCACCCGGCCGCTGGGTCCCCGCTCCAGCACGTTCACCTGCTGGGGATTGCCCAAGGTCGGCGCCGACGCCTGCAGCGCCTGGCGAATCTGGGCCGCATCCAGGTTGCGGGTCCAGCGGAAACGGGGATGGCCCGCGCCATAGAACTCCTGGCTGGCCAGGAGCGGCTGCACCTGGCCGGCCGCCAGGTCGTCGGCGGGCTGCAGTTGGCCGGCCAGGGCCGGGCAGGCAGCGGCCAGCTCTGCTGCCCGCCAGCTGGCGTGATCCGGCACCGGCACGATCCAGGCGCGATCCTCCGGGCCCAGCAGCGCCGTGAGGATCTCGGCTGCCTGCTTGTTGGCCAGCATGCCCAGCACCCAGTGGCGTCGCCCCGCCGCCAGGCCATGGCGGGCCGGATCGCCATCGAGTTCGGCGCGCAGGGCCGCCGCCGCCGCTGGATTGTGGGCGCCATCGAGCAGCAGGGGCAGGCCGTGCCAATGGTGTTGCTGCAGCCGGCCGGGCCAGTGGGCCGCGGCAAAACCCTGGCGGATGGCCGCCGCGCCGATGGGCCAGCCGCGGGCCGCCAGGGCCTGCAGCATCCCCAGCGCCACCGCGGCATTGTGGGCCTGCACTGCGCCCGCCAGCCCGCAGGGGCTCCACTGGCCCTCCACCAGCAGGGTGCCATCGCCGCGCTGGGCCAGGGGCTCCACCCAGCGCAGGCTGGCCCCGCTGGCAGCGGCCCGCTGGCGAAACACCGCCGCCACCTCGGCGGCCTGGGGGCCACTGATCGCCATGGCCCCGGCGTGCAGCACGCCGGCCTTCTCGGCGGCGATCGCGGCGAGGCTGGAGCCGAGGAACTCGCGATGGTCGAGGCCCACGGGGGCCAGGCCGATCACGCCGCGATCCGGGTGGCAGGTGGTGGCATCGAGCCGGCCCCCCAGCCCCACCTCCAGCACCACCAGCGGCACCCGGGCCGCGGCGAAGGCCAGAAAGGCGGCGGCTGTCACCAGTTCAAAGGGGGTGAGGCCGTGGCGCCGGGCGGCGGGCTGGGCGGCCAGCAACTGGCGCCGCAGCGCCTCCTGGCTGATGGCCGCTGCCCCCAGGCGAATGCGTTCGGTCCAGCTCACCAGGTGGGGAGAGGTGTAGAGCCCAGCCGGGATGCCCGCGGCCAGTAGGGCCTGGTGCACCAGGGTGCAGGTGGACCCCTTGCCGTTGGTGCCGGCCACCTGCACGGCCGTGAACTGGCGCTCGGGGTGGCCGAGGTCGGCCAGGGCGGCCGTGAGCCGCTCGAGCCCCAGGTCGACACCGCGGCGGCTGAAGGGCTCGATCAGATCGGCAAAGGGATCCGAGGGCATGGGGTGGGGGCTCAGACCAGGCTGAGCAGGGCCCGCTCCAGCAGCTGCACAGCCCGGCGCAGCTGGCGGGCGCTGATCGTGAGGGGCGGCACGAAGCGCACCACCTGGGCCCCGGCCGGCACCACCAGCAGGCCCTCGGCGAGGGCGGCCCGGGCCACAGCCGGGGCCTGGGGTGCCTCGGGCCGCAGCACCAGGCCCTGCAGCAACCCCCAGCCGCGACTCCCCTCCAGCAGGGTGGGGTGGCGGGCCACCAGGGCACTGAGGGCCTGTTGCAGCTGTTCGCCCATCTCCTGCACGTGCTCGACCAGGTGGCGCCGTTCGATTTCGGCCAGCACGGTGAGGCCGGCGCGGCAGGCGAAGGGGTTGCCGCCGAAGGTGCTGGCGTGGTCGCCCGGGCGGAAGTGGTCGAAGCGTTGCTTCACGGCCAGGGCGCCGATGGGAATGCCGCCGCCCAGCCCCTTGGCCAGGGTGAAGGCATCGGGCTCCACCCCAAGGCGCTCATAGCCCCAGAGCATGCCGCTGCGGGCCACGCCGATCTGCACTTCATCGAAGATCAGCAGGATGCCGTGCTGGTCGCAGAGCTGCCGCACCCGCTCAAAAAAGGCGCGATTGCCGGGGTGCACGCCACCCTCGCCCTGGAGAGGTTCCAGCAGCACCGCCGCCACCCGGGGGCCCTGGGCCTCGCAGTCGGCCAGCAGCGATTCAAAGGCGGCGGTGTTGTTGTAGGGGAAGTGCCGGAACCCCTGCACCATCGGCTCAAAGCCCTGGTGGTATTTGGGCTGGCCCGTGGCCGTGACCGCCGCCAGGGTGCGGCCGTGGAAGCTGGCCTGGGCCGTGAGGATCAGGGGCCCATCCACGGCGCTGATGCCCCGCACCAGGTTGCCGTGTTTGCGGGCCAACTTGATGGCGGCCTCGTTGGCCTCCGCGCCGGAGTTGCAGAAGAACACCCGATCGAAGCAGCTGCTGGCGGTGATCGCGGCGGCGAGTTGCTGCTGTTCGGGGATGCGATACAGGTTGGAAACGTGTTGGAGGCGCCCCAACTGGCGCTGGAGGGCCCGGCGCAGCTGCCGGTCGCTGTGGCCGAGCGTGCAGACGGCGATGCCGGCGACGCAGTCGAGATAGCGACGGCCGTCGCTGTCCCACAGCCAGCAACCCTTCCCCCGCACCAGCGTGATGGGGAAGCGGGCGTAGGTGTCCATCACCGGGTTGTCCGGATCTGGGGCTGGGGGGATGGGAGCGGTGGGACTCGAACCCACAAGCCCGAAGGCGCTCGATTTTGAGTCGAGTCCGTCTACCAATTCCGGCACGCTCCCGATAACCCGAGCCTACGCGGCGATGGCCTGGTTGGCGCCCAGCTGCTGGGCGGGATCAACCCGTTCGATGCAGGCCCCCACGGATTGGAGCTTGTGCTCCAGGCCGGCGTAGCCGCGGTCGAGGTATTCCAGGCCATAGACCTGGCTGACCCCCTCGGCGGCCAGACCGGCCAACACCATCGCTGCCGAGGCCCGCAGGTCGCTGCCCTGCACCGGAGCTGCGCTGAGGCGGGCCACCCCATCCAGGAAGGCCGTGTTGCCCTGGGTGCGGATCGAGGCGCCCATGCGCTGCAGCTCGGCCACATGCTGCAGCCGGTTTTCGAAGATGTTCTCGCACACCATGCTGGTGCCATCTGCCGTGGCCAGCAGGCTCATGAAGGGCGCCTGCAGATCGGTGGGGAAACCGGGGAACGGCTGGGTGCGCAGGTCCACCGCGCGGATGTGGCTGGCTTCGATCGTGAGGCCGAGGCCGTCACGCTCGATGCGGCAACCCGCCTCCTCCAGCTTGGCGAGCACGGCGCTGAGGTGGTCGGGAATCACCGGGGTGACCCGCAGGGCGGAGCGGGTGATGGCCGCCGCCAGCAGGAGGGTGCCGGCCTCGATGCGGTCTGGGATCACGCCGTAATCGGCGCCGTGCAGGCGCTCCACCCCCGCAATGGTGATGGTGGGGGTGCCGGCGCCGCGGATGCGGGCACCCATGGCGAGCAGCAGGCCCGCCAGATCCACCACTTCCGGTTCCTGGGCGGCGTTTTCGATCACCGTTTCGCCGTCGGCGAGGGCGGCGGCCATCATCAATGTTTCGGTGGCGCCCACGCTGGGGCAGTCGAGGTGGATGCGGGCACCGCTGAGGCGATGGCTGCGGCCGGGGACCACCGCGGTCACCACCCCATGCTCAATCGTGACCTGGGCGCCCATGGCCTTCAGGCCCTTGACGTGCTCCACCACTGGCCGGGTGCCGATCTGGCAGCCACCGGGCAGGGGAACCTTGGCCATGCCCATGCGGGCCAGCAGGGGGCCAATGCAGAAGAAGCTGGCCCGCAGGCTGTTGACCAGCTCGTAGGGAGCAGTGGAGGTATGGATCTCCGCCCCATCCAGTTCCAGGGCATCGGCGGAGCGCTGCACCTTGCCGCCAAGGCTGGTGAGCATCTCAGCCATGCCGGCGATGTCGGTGAGCGGCGGCACGTTGCGCAGGCGGATGGTGTCGCGGGTGAGCAGGCAGGCGGCCATCAGCACCAGGGCTGAATTCTTGGCACCGCTCACGGTGAGTTCGCCACTGAGGCGACGGCCCCCCGTCAGGCGCAGGTAGGACCGCTGCGACTCATGGTCCTGAGCGACGACTGCGATGTCCTCGCTGGGGTGGGCGGTGGAAAAGGGGGTGGAATGAACAGCGGCGAGCGTCACGATGGGGCTGTTCCTCCTCTTGTCTGCGAATTTTGCCAAGAAAAACTGAGACCGTCTAGACGGCCGCCGCCCGAACTGGCCGATTGGGGCGGCGAACCCCATGTCGTAATGTCTGGAAGTCGCCACGGGTGACAGCCACGCGGATGTGGCGGAATTGGTAGACGCGCTAGTTTCAGGTACTAGTGGCAGCAATGTCGTGGGAGTTCAAGTCTCCCCATCCGCATTTAACAATCCCATGATTCTCCTCAAGATTTCCAACTATTCCGAGGTTGTCGCTTCCAAGATCGGCAAGTTCCTTGAGAGTCTCACCCCCGATTCCCTTGACCAGGCCACGGTTGAGGACATTGTGATCGGCAAGCTGATTGAAAACCTCCAATCGGAGGGGATCAAGGGCGAGGTTGCTGCCGTGCGGGGCCTCGATCTCAACAGCGACCAGCTGGTGTTCCACGACAGCACCAAGGTGCGACGCCACGATCAATTCTGAGTCGCGGTTTGGCCGGGGTTGAACTGATCAGCAGCCGCAGGAATCCCCTGGTAAAGCAGCTGCGCCAGCTGCAGGAATCGCGGGGCCGGCGGGAGCAGGGGCTGTTGCTGCTGGAGGGCACCCACCTTCTGCAGGAGGCGTTGCGCCTGGGGCTCCACCCCGTGCAGCTGCTGGCCACCGGGGCGTGGCTGCAGGCCCATGGCCAGCTGGTGCAGCAGTTGCCGCCGGCCTGTCGGCCCCAGCCCGTCACGGCGGAGGTGCTGGCGGCTGTCGCCACCACCCGCCATCCGGATGGCGTGGTGCTCGCCCTGGCGCCGCCAGAGGCCAGGCGCCCGGGCCCGCCTGGCCTCTGGCTGGTGCTGGATACGGTGCAGGATCCGGGCAACCTCGGCACGCTGATGCGCACGGCCCTGGCGGCGGGGGTGGGGGGGCTGTGGCTGGCTGATGGGGCTGACCCCTACCAACCCAAGGTGCTGCGCGCCTCGGCGGGCGCCGCCCTGGCCCTGCCCCATTGGCGGGGCGATCGTGCGGCCTTGTTGGAGCAGCTGCGCAGCCTGCGCGAGCAGCAGGGCGTGCAGCTGGTGGCCAGCCTGCCGCCGGGCCAGGGGGCACAGCCCTACTGGCAACTGGACTGGACCCGGCCCACGGCCCTGCTGCTGGGCAGCGAGGGGGCTGGCCTGCACCCCGACCTGCAGGCCCTGGCCAGCCACCGGGTCACCATTCCCCACAGCGGTACGGTTGAATCGCTCAATGTGGCCGTGGCGGCGGCCCCCCTGCTGTTGGAGCGGTTGCGCCAGCAGCAGGAGAGAATGCAGCCCAGCTGATTTCTGGCCCCGGTGAGCGACGCCCCCTCCTCTGGCTTCGACTTTGACGTGATCGTGATCGGGGCGGGCTATGGCGGCTTCGATGCGGCCAAGCACGCGGCGGAGCATGGCCTGCGCGTGGCCATCGTGGAATCCCGCGACATGGGCGGCACCTGCGTGAACCGCGGCTGCGTTCCCTCCAAGGCCCTGCTGGCCGCCAGCGGCCGGGTGCGGGAGCTGGCCGATGCCGAGCACCTGGCCGGCTTCGGCATCCACGCCGCCCCGGTGCGTTTTGAGCGCCAGAAGATCGCCGACCACGCCAACCAGCTGGTGGCCACGATCCGCACCAACCTCACCAAGAGCCTGGAGCGCGCCGGCGCCACGATCCTGCGGGGCACGGGCCGGCTGGCGGGCCACCAGCAGGTGACCGTGCGCGAGAGCGGCAGCGGCGTGGAGCGCACCTATTCCGCCGGCGATGTGATCCTGGCCACCGGCTCGGAGCCGTTTGTGCCCCGCGGTATCGAGACCGACGGGCGCACCGTGTTCACCAGCGACGAGGCGGTGAGCCTGGAGTGGCTGCCCCGCTGGCTGGCGATCATTGGCAGCGGTTACATCGGCCTGGAGTTCGCCGATGTGTACACCGCCCTGGGCTGCGAGGTCACGATGATCGAGGCCCTGGATCGGGTGATGCCCACCTTCGATCCCGACATCGCCAAGCTGGCCGCCCGCAAGCTGATCGATGGCCGCGACATCGACGCCCGCGCCGGCCTGCTGGCCCGCAAGGTCACCCCCGGCTGCCCCGTGACGATCGAGCTGGCCGACATGGCCACCAAGGAGCTGGTGGACACCCTGGAGGTGGATGCGGTGCTGGTGGCCACCGGCCGGGTGCCCAGCAGCGGCTCCCTCAACCTGGCGGCCGTGGGGGTGGAGACCGAGCGGGGCTTCATCCCGGTGGATGACGCCATGCGGGTGCTGGTGGCCGGCGAGCCCGTGCCGCACCTCTGGGCCGTGGGTGATGTGACCGGCAAGATGATGTTGGCCCACACCGCCGCCGCCCAGGGCACCGTGGCGATCGACAACATCCTTGGCCACGCCCGCCAGATCGACTACCGCTCGATCCCCGCCGCCACCTTCACCCATCCGGAGATCAGTTCGGTGGGCCTGGGCGAGGCCGATGCCAAGGCCCTGGCGGCCAAAGAGGGCTTTGAGCTGGGGGTGGTGCGCAGCTACTTCAAGGCCAACTCCAAGGCCCTGGCCGAGCTGGAGAGTGATGGCCTGATGAAGCTGTTGTTCAACAAGGCCAGCGGCGAGGTGTTGGGCGCCCACATCTACGGCCTGCACGCCGCCGACCTGATCCAGGAGATCGCCAACGCCGTGGCCCGCCGCCAGAGCGTGGTGCAGCTGGCCAGCGAGGTGCACACCCACCCCACCCTCAGCGAGGTGGTGGAGGTGGCCTACAAACAGGCTGCGACGGCTGTTTCCTAGGCGCGGGTCTGGGAGGGCTTCTCGCCGTAGCGCTCCCCGTAGTGCCTGGCGGTGGTGCCATTGCCAGGCAGGCCGCAGCGCTCCTGGGCCTCGGCCAGATTGCCGCTGCGCCCCTCCTGCAACAGCAAGCGCCGCAGCCGGGCCAGCCGCAGTTCCCGCAGGCTCTGGAGCGGGCGTTTGTCGAGATGGCGGCGGAAGGCCATCTGCAGGGCCCGGGGGGAGACGCCGGTGGCCTTCGAGAGGTCGGCCAGGCTGAGCTCTTCGGCGAGCCCCCGCTCCATGCGCACCAGGGCTTCGATCACGTGCCGCCAGCCCCGATCCTGGCGGGGGGCTGCTTCGGCGGAATGCACCAGGAGCACATCCACCAGCCGGTCGAGCAGCTCCGGCTCCAGGCTGAGCCAGCCAGCCGTCAGGCCCCGCTCGGCCTGCTGGCACAGGTCGGCGAGGGCCTCGATCAGCCTGTGCGTTCCGGCCGTGGCAGCCAGTCGCTGGCCGCTCTTCGCATCCAGGTCCACCACCAGGTTTAAGGCCAACCCGCGTCGCTCGGCGGCCAGCAGCAGCTGCTCAAGGGGCACCTGCAGGATCCAGTCTGCGGCGCCGGCATGGCCACACCAGCCAGGGGGGTCGATGTCCAGGGGGAGGCCGGCCGGCCAGCGGAGTTGCAGTTGGTCTGGTCGGCAGGCCAGCGGGGCCGGTTGTGCCGCCCCGGGGATGGGGCCCTGCAGGCGCAGGATCGGCCCCAGCACGCAGGGGCCCGGGGCGATCGCCCGCTCGGAGAGTTGCAGGCTGGCCGGGCTCTCGAGAGCAAGACGGGGGCGGCCCTTCTGCGGCATGGGGCTACGGGGATGCCTAAAACACCACTTTGCCAAACGACCCACCCCACCGGCGCTCCTACGATCCAGGCACTGATCCCCGCTTGGCACCGCGTTGGAGATTCGCCGTCGGCCCCCGAACCCCTCCGTGAAGGTGGCCCACCTGGAGTACGCCATCCGCCATGAGCAGGCGGAGCCACGTCACATCCTGGAGCGGATTGTCTGGGAAAAGGACCGCGAAGTGACCGTGGCCCGGGAGCGGGTGAGCCTCGACAAGCTGGCCCAGCAGGTGGCCGATCTGCCTGCTCCGCGGGACTTCATCGCCGCCCTGCGCGCCAGTTGCCGCAAGCCTGCGGTGATCGCCGAGATCAAGAAGGCCAGCCCCAGCAAGGGGGTGATTCGGGAGGAGTTCGACCCCGAGGCGATTGCCCGCGGTTACGCCGCCGGTGGGGCCAGCTGCCTCTCGGTGCTCACCGACAAGTCGTTTTTCCAGGGGGGCTTCGATGTGCTGGTGCAGGTGCGGCAGGTGGTGGAGTTGCCCCTGCTCTGCAAGGACTTCATCCTCAGCCCCTACCAGCTCTATCAAGCCCGGGCCGCCGGCGCCGATGCAGCCCTGCTGATCGCCGCCATCCTCAGCGACCAGGACCTGGCCTACCTGCTCAAGGTGGCCCGGGGGCTGGGACTGACGGCCCTGGTGGAGGTGCATGACGGCGAGGAGCTGGAACGGGTGCTCGCCCTCGAGGGGGTGCAACTGATCGGCATCAACAACCGCGACCTGGCCAGCTTCGAGACCGATCTGGCCACCACCGAACAGCTCACCGCCCGCTACGGCGCGCAGATTCGGGCCAAGGGTGCCCTGTTGGTGAGCGAGTCGGGTCTGTTCAGCCGCGACGACCTCGACCGGGTGCAGGGGGCTGGCGCCGATGCGGTGCTGGTGGGTGAGGCCCTGATGCGCCAGGCGGATGTCACCGCGGCCCTCGAGACGTTGATCGGCGGCTGACGCGGATGCAACAAGCAGCCTTCGAGCAGCGGCCTCGCTACGACCTGGTGGTGGTGGGCGCCGGGCCGGCCGGTGCCACGGCGGCGGCGGTGGCGGCCCGGGGCGGTCTGCGGGTGGCCCTGCTGGAGAAGTATTCCTTGCCGCGCCACAAGCCCTGCGGCGGCGGCCTGCCGCTGCCGGTGCAGCGGGAGCTGCTCGATCTGGCCCCCGAGGCGGTGGTGGATGGGCGGGTGCGCTCCATGCGCCACAGCTGGGGCTTCCAGCGGGCCGTGGAGGCGCCGATTGATCCACCCGGCACGCCGCCGCAGCAATCCCGCGGGCTGCTGATGGTGCAGCGGCCGTGTTTCGACCATGCCCTGGTGCGCCAGGCCCAGGCCGCCGGCGCCGAGCTGCTTGAGGGCCATGCCTTCGTCGGCCTCGAGCGCGCTGCTGGCGGCGTGACGCTGCAGGTGCGGCGACGGGCCGTGGCGGGCACGCTGCTGGCCGATGCCGTGATCGGCGCCGATGGCGCCGCCGGCGGCGTGGCCGCCTGTGTGGGGTTGCGCCGCTCGCCGCGGATTGCCCTGGCGATCGAGCTGGAGGTTCCCCACCGCTGGGATCCGGCCGAACCGCTGCTGCGCCCCGACCTGCTCCATCTCGATTACGGCACCCTGCGCCGTGGCTACGCCTGGCTGTTTCCCAAGGCCGATCACCTCAACATCGGTGCTGGCCTGTTCCACGGCCGTCTCCGGGACGTGCGCCGCGATCCCAGTGCCCGTGAGCGCATCCGCACCGCCATCGCCGCCACCGCCGCCTCCCTGGGCATCGCCGAGGAGCGGTTGACCGGCCTGCGGGCCCACGCCCATCCCCTGCCCTTCTGGGATGGCCCCGAGCCCCTGCACAGTGCCGATGGCCGGGTGCTGCTGGTGGGGGATGCGGCCGGCCTGATCAATCCCCTGTTCGGCGATGGCCTGTTCCATGCCATTCGCAGCGGTCGCCTGGCCGCTGAGGCCCTGCTGGCGGGCGACCCCACCAGCCAC
Source organism: Cyanobium sp. M55B138 (assembly GCA_018400215.1). Taxonomy (GTDB): domain Bacteria; phylum Cyanobacteriota; class Cyanobacteriia; order PCC-6307; family Cyanobiaceae; genus NIES-981. Next base: position 11,588 of record JAGYNF010000024.1, read on the forward strand.
ACGGCCCGCGTGCACGGCCTGCTCGCCGACGATTTCGAGGCGGCCCGGCGCCTGGCCAGGGTGTTTTATGCCATCCCACGCCTGGCGTTCCGCCATGCCATTTCCCAGCCCCGGGCCACGCCAGTGGCCGTGGGCCTGCTGGGTGGGGAGGTGTCGTTCCAGGGGTTGGGCCGGCGGGCCCTGCGCCGGGTGGCTGCCGGGCTGGTTCACGATCTGGGTTGGCGCGTTGCGACCGGCAATCAGCCCTAGCCCCGGCCGCAGCCAAAAAAAAACCTGCCACCGAAGCCGGCGACAGGTTGGGGGACAACCGGGTTGGATCGGCTCAGACCTTGCGGCTGTAGAACTCCACCACCAGCAGTTCGTTGATTTCGAGGGCGACCCACTCGCGCTCGCACTTGCTGATCACCTTGGCGGTGAGCTTGTTCTTGTCGAGTTCGAGGTGGGGTGGGATGTTGGCCAGGCCTGGGAATTCCAGATTGCCTTCGGCCAGGGTCTTGCTCTGCTTGCGCTCGCGG
>JAGYNF010000240.1 GCA_018400215.1 Cyanobium sp. M55B138
CGGTGGCCTGGATTCGGCCACCGCCGCCGCCCTCGCCCAGGAGGCGGGCTACCGGGTGATCGGCCTGTCGTTCGACTACGGCCAGCGTCACCGGCGCGAGCTGCAAGCCGCCACCGCCGTGGCGGCGGCCCTGGGGCTGGCCGAGCACCACACGATTGCGGTGAACCTGGCGGCCTGGGGGGGCTCGGCCCTCACCGACAGCGCCATCGCCATACCCAGCGCAGGGGTGCAGGAAGGCGTGATCCCCAGCACCTACGTGCCCGGCCGCAACACCGTGTTCATCGCCCTGGGGCTGAGCCTGGCGGAGGCCCGCGGCGCCGAGCGGCTGGTGCTGGGGGTGAATGCGGTGGATTACTCCGGCTATCCCGACTGCCGGCCCGACTACCTGGCGGCCTTCCAGACCCTGGCCGACCTGGCCAGCAGGGCGGGCCGCGAGGGCCACGGCGCCAGGCTGTGGGCACCGCTGGTGCAGTGGAGCAAAACCGAGATCGTGCACCAGGCCCTGCGGCTGGGGGTGCCGATCGCCGCCACCTGGAGCTGCTACAGCGGCGGGGCGGAACCCTGCGGGGTGTGCGACAGCTGCCGCATCCGCGACGACGCCCTGATCGCCGCCGGCCAGGCCGCCCTGGCCAGCCCCTGCCGCCGCGACGGGCCCCAGCGGGACTGCCAATGAGCAGCCCACAGCGCCGGGCCCTGCCCTGGTGCGAACCGGAGCGCCTGCTGGCCGCCCTGCTCCCCCAGCTCGAGCGCCCCGGCCTGGTGTGGCTCGACAGCGATGGCTCGCCCCTGGGCAGTCGCAGCCTGCTGGCGATCGAGCCCCAAGCCGAGGTGGTGTGTCGGGGGCTGCCGGGCGACCCCGGTGGCCGCGACCCCTTTGCGGCCCTGGCCGAGCTGCAGGCCGATGGGGGGGTGTGGCTGGGCTGGCTCGGCTATGAGGCGGGGGCCTGGCTGGAGCCGGGCGACCACTGGCAGCGGCCAACCATGGCGGTGCTCTGGGCGATGCGGGTGGATCCGCTGCTGGTGTTTGACCACGCCACCCAGGCGCTGTGGCTGGAGGGGAACGATCCCAGCCGGCTGGAGCGCCTGGCCCAGCGGCTGGTGGCCCTGATCGCGGCCCTCCCATCGCCTGGGCAGGGGCCGGACCGGGCCGTGGCGGTGCCCCTGGACGCCTGGCACTGGCACAGCGATCCAGCCAGCTTTGCCGCGGGGGTGCGCCAACTGCAGGACTGGATCGCCGCCGGGGATCTGTTCCAGGCCAACCTCACCGCCTGCTGCGAGCAACAGCTGGCGCAGCAGCCCGATGATGCGGCGCTGCTGGAGCTCTACGGCCGCCTGCGGCACCACTGCCCGGCGCCCTTCGCCGGCCTGGCCATCGCCGGCGAGGGGGCGGCCGGCGAAGCCATCCTCTCGGCCTCGCCGGAGCGCTTCCTGCAGCTGGAGCCCGATGGTGTGGTGGAGACCCGGCCGATCAAGGGCACCCGGCCCCGCCACCGGCAGCCCGAGGCCGATGCCGACGCGGCCGCCGAACTGGTGAGCAGCCCCAAGGACCGGGCGGAGAACGTGATGATCGTGGACCTGCTGCGCAATGACCTGGGGCGGGTGTGTGTGCCCGGCTCGGTGCAGGTGCCCCAACTGGTGGGGCTGGAGAGTTACAGCCAGGTGCATCACCTCACCTCGGTGGTGCGGGGGCAGCTGCGACCAGGCCTGGGCCCGGCCGATCTGCTGCGGGCCTGCTGGCCGGGGGGATCGATCACCGGAGCCCCCAAGATCCGCGCCTGCCAGCGGTTGCATGGCCTGGAGCCGGTCGCCCGGGGGCCCTATTGCGGCAGCCTGTTCCGCCTGGATGGTCGCGGCGGGCTGGACAGCAACATTCTGATCCGCTCCCTGTTCGTGCAGCAACGCCTGCTGCGGGCCCACGCCGGCTGCGGCATCGTGGCTGACTCCGTCGCCGCAGCGGAGGCCGAAGAACTGGGCTGGAAGCTGCAACCACTGCTGGCCGCCCTCAGCGGCAGCCCCCAGCCATGAGCCATTCCGCCATCCCTGCAGAGCCGCTGGCCTGGATCGACGCCCCGGCCCCCGACGGTCGCTGGGGCAGCCCGGAGGAGCTGGCCCTACCGATCGGCGATCGGGGCCTGCTGCTGGCCGATGGCCTGTTTGAGACGCTGCTGGTGCTCGGGGGCACAGCCCAGCTGCTGGGGGCACACCTGGCGCGCTGGCACAGCGCCGCCGCGCTGCTGGGCATGGAGGCACCCCCGCAGCGCGATCGCCTGGAGCCCCTGATCGCCGCAGCCGTGGAGCGCAGCGGCATCCGCAGCGGCGCCCTACGCCTCAACTGGAGCCGGGGCACCCCCGGGGCCGGCAGCGGCCGGGGCGTGGCCCTGCCAGACCACTGCCGGCACCGCTTCTGGCTGCAGCTCAACCCCGCCACGCCCAGCTTTGCCCCGGTCACG
>JAGYNF010000241.1 GCA_018400215.1 Cyanobium sp. M55B138
CACCCAGCGCACGAAGTCGCCCTGGGCCTCGGGGCCCCAGAGCAGCAGCAGGCTGTGGCCCATGGCGTCAGCGGGGGTGCTGACGGCGGCGGTGAGGAAATTGCAGCCCTCCAGGTAGGAGCTGGCAATGCCGTGGGTGTACCAGGAGGTGGCGAAGGTGGTGCCGGTGAGCCAGCCCCCTAGCGCCAGGTAGGCGGTGGGGAAGAGCAGCAGGCCGGACCAGCCCACAAATACAAAGCGGTCGCGCTTGAGCCAGTCATCGAGGACGTCGAACCATCCCCGACCTGCTGGGGCGCGCCCTACAGCGATCGTCATGAGAAGCCTTCTTCACGAAGCTTTACACCGTGATCCTATGGGGCGGCAAGCCGAACTGCGTCGCCCCGGCAGCGCTTTAGGTATAAGGGCCTATCAGGCTGACGACCGGGCCTGTTGATTCGCCAGAGTGGCTCCGGGGCCGGTCTGCCGCCCCCAGCCATTCCGCCGCAACTCCCTCCCCGATGTACGTCGTCGAGCTCTCGATCAAGCTCAGCCCCATGCCGATCGCCGTTCAGCGCAAGGAGCTGGCCGACGCCCAGGCCCTCTACGACTCCATCCGGCAGGCCCTGGAGGGTTCCGGACCGCGGGTGCTTGAGCTCAGCTGCGAAAAGGAGCCCGACAAGAAAGTGTGCCTGCTCAGCAGTGAGGTGGTGGCCGTGCAGCTGTTCGAAAAATCCGCCGGCGGCGCCGGTGGCAAGCGTCCAGGCTTCAGCTTTGACGGTTGAGCAACAGCCCGGCCAGGCCTCAGCCGGGCTCGCCCTGGAGCTGGAGGACATCCACTACGCCTGGCCCGGGGGAGCGGCGGCCCTGCGGGGCTGCACCCTGCGCCTCCCCGGAGCGGGGCTGTGGATGCTGGTGGGCCGCAATGGCAGCGGCAAGAGCTCCCTGCTGCGGTTGATCGCCGGGCTGCTGACGGCCCAATCCGGCGCACTGCGCCGCAGCGGCCGCTGCGCCCTGGTGTTCCAGAACCCCGACCACCAGTTGCTGTTGCCGAGTTGCGGCAGTGAGCTGCTGCTGGCCATCGATCCGCAACTGGCGGAAGCCGAACGCCGCCACCGGGTGGATGCCGCCCTGGACCTTGTGGGCCTGACGGGGTTGGCCGAGCGCCCCATCCATGGCCTGAGCGGGGGTCAGAAACAGCGCCTCAGCATCGCCGCTGCCCTGGCCAGCGAGGCCAGCCTGCTGTTGTTGGATGAGCCCACAGCCCTGCTGGACCCGGATAGTCAGGCTGAGGTGCTGACCCTGATCCGTCGCCTGACCCAACGGCCGGAACCGGCGCTGTCGGCCCTGTGGATCACCCACCGCCTGGATGAACTTCGCCACTGCGATGGTGCGGCCCTGATGCAGGACGGCCGCATCGGGGCCTGGCAGCCAGGATGTGATCTGGCGGGCCAGCTGAGCGCCCACCGTGGGTGCAGTGGTGCGGCCCTTGCCTGAGGGGCGAGTCGAGGGGTATGGTTCAACCTCGTTGGCGCTTGAGCGCTAACGGGCAGTGCCCACGGGCCCTGCCGAAGCCCAATTCTTGTCTGATTTGTTTGATCAGATTTGATTGGAATTGTGTTTCACCCATTCCTCGGTAGCTCAGTGGTAGAGCGGTCGGCTGTTAACCGATTGGTCGCAGGTTCGAATCCCGCCCGGGGAGTTTGATTCGAGTGCAGGGGGTTGGCGGCAAGGGGTGGTCCGTGGCCAACAAACGACCGTAAATAAAATCTGAAGATTTCAACACTCCAATCTCCCGCGCTGCCGCGGGCAGCCCCCCAGCCCTAAGAATGCTCGGGCGTAGGTGTGACCACCCATCCACCGCCCGATCCCTGGACGCCCCCTCCTTTTCAGTGTGCCGCAGACAACATGAAGCCCTGCATCCTGCTGATCGAAGACGACAGCGATATGCGCGAACTGGTGGCGGGCCACCTGGTTCACAGCGGGTTTGACGTGCAACAGGCGGAGGACGGCATCCGCGGCCAGGCCCTGGCCCTGCAGTACAGCCCGGATCTGATCCTCCTCGATCTGATGTTGCCCAAGGTGGACGGCCTCACCCTCTGCCAACGCCTGCGGCGCGATGAGCGCACCGCCCGGATCCCCATCCTGATGCTCACCGCCCTGGGCGGTACCAAGGACAAGGTGAGCGGCTTCAACTCCGGGGCTGACGACTACCTGACCAAGCCCTTCGACCTGGAGGAGCTCACGGTGCGGGTGAAGGCCTTGCTGCGCCGCAGCGACCATGCCCCCCTGTCGACCAAACACAACGAAATCCTGAGCTACGGCCCCCTCACCCTGGTGCCGGAGCGCTTTGAAGCCATCTGGTTCGATGCCCCCGTGCGGCTGACGCACCTCGAATTCGAATTGCTGCACTGCCTGCTGCAACGCCATGGGCAGACCGTGTCCCCCGCCCTGATCCTCAAG
>JAGYNF010000242.1 GCA_018400215.1 Cyanobium sp. M55B138
ATCGAGCCGCTGGGCCTCCTGCAGACGAACAACTCGACCGGCTCGAATCCGAGCTGAGCACCTGGTCCGCCCTGGCGTTCGTCGCCGCCATGGCCAAGCGGGCCGCCATCCGCGACGTGGAGATCGTGCAATGACATTGGAGCAAGCCATCGCCGCCGGCGCCCTCTGGCTCGAATCCGGCTTCTACGCCGACCGCTTCCAGACCGGCGTCGATGAGTTCGGCGACAGCGTCAGCACCTGGTTCTGCCGGGACTGCGGAGCTGCCGATGCGGACCCCGCCGAGGGGTGCGACGAGTGCGGGTTCGGTCAAATCGAGCCGGACGACGACGACGACGACGACACACGGGAGGTCGCAGCATGAACGGAGGCATCTATACCGCCGGCCCACTCTATCGGCCCGATCCGGGAGCCCCGCTCAGGGACTATCGCCCCCCCGAGATGCCCCCGCGCTACCAGCCGCGCGAAATGCAGCGCGAGCAGATCGGACTGCGCCCGACGCCCGAGCCGGTCGTCGCCTGCCGCGCCGATCAGGGGTGTGCGCCCACGATCACCCCGCAGCAACGCGAGCGTGCCGTCAAGGCGACAGCTCCGGCCGCACGGGTCAAGGCCAAGCCCAAGGACCGCGGGGCTGTCGGGAGCACGATGCTGCCCTCCCTGACCCAGCGCATCATCAAGCGCATCAAGGCCAAGCATGGGTGGGTGAGCGTCGCGCAACTGATCGCCCTGGCGCCCGAGCGCCTGGACTCCAAGGGCGTCGCCAACCTGCTCCACCGCTACCGGTCGACCGGGCAGATCGTCCAGCGGCGCTCGGAGGACGGCACCCAGCTCGAGTATTGCTGGGGCCCGTTCAGTCGCGCCGACGAGCAGCGCGCGGCGGCCTCGGGCCGGAGCATCAGCCCGGGGTCGCTGACCTTTTGGCCGGCTGCTGGCCGGTGAGCACCACGCTGAAGCTGGGGGCGGGAGCGGCGGGCGTCAAGCTGAATACGATGGGGCTGCTGTTTCGGTGGCCCCAGCCCAGCCATGCCGGCATCCGATCAGGGATCCACCAGCAACGCTTTGGCCCATGCCGGGGCCGATGGGCCAGCTGGGGACACAACAGAACTGGCCGAGGAACTGGCTGAGGAGCTGCACGCCAGCAACCGGGCCTGGGTGACCTGGGTGTGGCAGCTTCTGGGGGTTGGCGGTGAGCCCGCGTCGCAGCAGGGGCTGGAGCAGGAGGCCGCCGCGGCCCTGGCCGCCGGCGATTGGCACCGGGGCGCCCTGCTCTACCGGGCCCTGCTGCGGCCCGATCCGGTGGCGGAGCATCGCGCGGAGGGCCATCGGCCTAAAACGCCAGACTCGTGGTGAGTTGCAGCCGCACCCGCTCGGTGTAGCCAGGCACATCGGGATCCCAGTCGGAGTTTTTCACCAGATTGGTCACGCCCGGGGTGATCACCCAGTTCACGCCGGGGATGGGCTTGATGCTGGCGGCAAGGGTGAGGTTGCGGCCCCACCACTCGGCCATCAGGCTGAGCTGGGGATTGATCATCCAGGCCACCGCGGCCACCGGGCTGGGGGAGCCGTAGTTGAGACCGTCGGCGTTGCAGTTGCTGATCTGCTGGGGGGTGAGCACATCGGTGCCCTTGCGCCGGCGCAGGGCATCACAGGCGCGGCCCTGGTCCTTCACGATCGTGTTGAGGGGGCGGAACAGGCCGTTGGCGATTCCCGCTGTGATGTAGAGATCGTTGGTGTTGCTGTTGGGGGGGCCGCCCAGGTCGATGCGGCCACTCAGCACCGCATAGGCAGAGCGGCCGGTGTCCTTCTGGGTGTCGTCGAGCTCGATCAGGTTGATGGCACCCACCTTGAGGCCCCAGTCGGGCCCGAGGTTGCGGCTCAGGGCGAGATTGATGCCCTGGCCTTCGCCGAATTCGGTGCCGGGATTGTCCTGGCCGGGGCGGGTGGTGGCCAGGCTGGTGAAGTTGTAGCCCAGGTCGATCCCCAGCCAGCGGGTGGGGTCGCCGAGCCCCACGTTCAGATCGATGGCCCCCTTTGCATAATCCTTGAACTCCTGTTCAAAGCTCTCGGTGCCACACACGTGATTACCGGTGACATTGCAGCTCTCCAGGGACAGCCCCATCTGCACGCCCAGGAAGCGGCTGCCGTAACCGCTGGGCACCCGCTGGCTGATGGCGGGCAAGCCCTCCTCGCCACGGCTGATCTGGTAGAGCCCGCCGGTGATCCAAGCGGTGGGTTCGGGAACGGAGGCCAGGGCCTGGTTGCGCAGCGCCTCGGCTTCCTCCACCTCCTGGGCGACCACCTCGGGGCTGATCTCATCACCGGGGATCACCAGTTCCCAGGCGAGGCCATCACTGTGGATCGGGCCCGAGGCGGGGGCGCTGTCGGGGGTGCTGTCGGTGGTGGTGGCGTGCTGGGGCTC
>JAGYNF010000243.1 GCA_018400215.1 Cyanobium sp. M55B138
CCAGGATCTCCTTGATGCTGTGGCCGATCCCCCAGTTGGTGCGGTACATGTGGCCAGCCACGATGAACAGCACCGCGATCGCCAGGTGGTGATGGGCGATGTCGGTCATCCAGAGGCTGCCGGTCACGGGATTCAACCCACCTTTAAAGGTGAGGAAATCGCTGTAGGCCGCCCAGTTGCCGGTGAAGAAGGCGGAGATTCCAGCCCCAAAGCCTGGGAAGATCTGGGCCAGCACGTCCTGGTTGAGGAATTCGTGCGGCAGGGGAATATCGCCGTAGGTGGCGATGGTCTTGCCGTTGAGCGCCAGCGGTTGGCCGGCGTCGATGGCATCCATCAGCGCCGAGGTGGGCAGGGACACATGCAGGAGGTGTCCTGTCCAGGAGAGGGATCCCAGACCCAGCAAACCAGCCAGGTGGTGGTTGAGCATCGACTCAACGTTCTGGAACCACTCCAGCTTGGGAGCTGCCTTGTGGTAGTGGAAGACGCCGGCATTGAGCATCAGGCCAGCCATCACCAGGGCGCCAATGGCCAGGGATAACAGCTGGGTTTCGTTGGTGATGCCCCAGGCCCTCCACACATGGAAGAGACCGGAGGTGATCTGAATGCCGTGGAAGCCGGCACCCATATCGCCATTGAGGATTTCCTGGCCAAAGATCGGCCAGACCACCTGGGCTGAAGGCTTGACGTGCAGGGGGTCCGTCAGCCAGCCGGTGTAGTTGGAGAAGCGGGCGCCGTGGAAGAAGGCACCGCTCAACCAGATGAAGATGACGGCCAGATGGCCGAAGTGAGCCGAGAAGATCTTGCGAGAGACCTCTTCGAGGTCACTCGTGTGGCTATCGAAATCGTGAGCGTTGGCGTGGAGGTTCCAAATCCAGGTGGTGGTTTTGGGGCCTTTGGCCAAGGTGCGGTCGAAATGTCCGGGCTTTTCGAAAAGCTCAAACGTGGCCGGAACGCGGTTCCGGTCGACCATGGCCTTGGCCTTTTCCCCACGCTCTGGTGGGCTGATGGTCATCGAGACGTTCCTCGAGGGACGGGGTCGAGGTGGTGGTCCACCCCTGAAAGCGGGAACCGAAGCCGCGAAGCAGCTTCGGCAGCGCCGCCGATGGGCCCCATGGCACGAACGGGAAGGGATCCCCGATCTCGCCATGGGCTCCAGCTGGGAAGGCAGCACGGCCACCGCGAACGGAAACCGTGAAACCGACTGCCACAACTGGGGCTTTGGGCCCCAGATAGGGGACCGCTCGGTGCAGTATAGAAGCCACATTCAAGCGAACTCCGGCCTCAGTTACAAAGGTTCAATCCGCCGAGTCGGCAGGCCACCACTGGGGTCTGAGGTGCTGTTAGCAACATTGCAAAACAGCGATCTGCGCGACTTTTTTTATAGTCTCTTTTTTTACCTGCCTGGGGTTGTTCGCCGCGACAGAGCCATCCCGGCGGATCCCCCGCCACCGGCCAGCACAATGGATGGCGATCACGTGGGGTGGGTCTCGGTGACGGTGGCGCAACGCGACAGCTGGTGGCTGCCCAGGCGCCACAATCGATCCCTGCTGGCGCTGCTGCTGGCGCTGCTGCTGCTCCTTTCCGCCGGCTGCAGCCGCCAGGCCGACGGCACCTCGACCCCGGCCCGCGGCCCGGAGGCCCTGCCAGCCTCGGCGCCGACCGGCCGGTTGCAGGAAGTGGCGCCCCCCGGGGGCGTGACCCAGATCAATGACGCCTTGGCCGGGCGCCATCCCCAGGTGACCATCACCAGCCCAGGCCAGGGCACGGTGCTGCCGCCAGGGCCCTGGCAACTCGAGCTGGCCGTGGAGGACTGGCCCCTGAGCAACGACGCGGTCGTCGGACTGGGCCCCCATCTGGGGGTGCAGATCGACGGCGGCCCCACCCTGCGCATTGGCGACTGGGGAGGGGCCGATGCAGGGCCGGGCCGGCTGCGGCTCACCCTGCCCGAGTTGCTCCCCGGCAGCCACCTGGTCACCGTGTATGCCGCTCGACCCTGGGGGGAGGCGGTGAAGCGTCCGGGGGCCTCGGCCCAGCGACTGGTCCATCGGGTCAGCGCCAATCCCCTCAGCCAGCCCGCCCCCGGCAGCCCCCAACTCCTGGCGGTGAGTCCGGATGGGCTGGCCAGCGCCGAGCCCGTGCTGATCGACTGGCTGCTGCGCGACGCCCCCCTGCAGGGCCTGCGCAGCGGTGATGGCCACTGGCGGGTGCGCGTCAGCGTGAATGGCGACAGTTTTCTGGTGGACCAGAACACGCCGCTGTGGCTGAAGGGATTTCGCCCAGGCAGCAATGCGGTGCTGCTGGAACTGCTGGATGGGCTGGGCGAGCCCCTCAACCCACCCTTCAATAGCGTTGTGAGGGAGGTAACCCTGAATGGCTCTGCCCAGCGGCCGATCTGGCTGAAGACCAGGCTCAGTGA
>JAGYNF010000244.1 GCA_018400215.1 Cyanobium sp. M55B138
CTGGCCCTGGCCACCTCGGCCGAGCTGGTGGTGGTGCCCCTGCAGGATTTGCTGGAGTTGGATGACCGGGCCCGTTTCAACACCCCGGGCACCCTGGGGGCCAACTGGACCTGGCGGCTGGAGCAAAGCGTGGCCTCGCTCAATGGGCCTTTGCAGGGCTACGGCGAGCTGGCCCGGCGCCACAACCGCCACCCCTGACCCTGCTCGGCGAGGCGCAGGGGCTGGAGCTCCGGATAGACCTTGAGCAGCATCGCCGTGCCGCTGGCGGGGTTGCTGGAGAAGCTGGCCGGTTCGCTGGCGGGGTTGCCGGTGGGACTGTGGACGGGCAGGGGGCCCACGGCCAGCAGCCCGGCGCGGGCCAGCCGCTGTTGCTGCAGGTTGAGCCCGTAGATCAACCCCAGGATGAGCACGCCGTAGAGCACGGTGCCCTGCCAGGTGGTGAACACATCGATCGACCCCGGCGTGAAGCGGCGCAGCAGCCCAGCCCGCTGGGCCCGCTGGCCGCGCTGCTGCTCCCTTGGCAGCACCGGGTCCAGGCTGCCCGGGTCCAGCTCCAGGTGCCGCTCGATCAGCGGCAACATCGTGCGCAGGTAGGTGGGCTCCGGCAGTCGGTCGCGCCAGCCCCTCTCCAGCGCCTCCAGCACGGCGGTGCTGATGCGGGTTTCCATCGCCAACTGGCGCAGGCTCAGCTGGCGTTGTTCCCGGGCCTGCCGCAGGCGTAGACCTGCCGCCAGCAAGGGATCGGTGGGGGGCTGCAGCGGCGTTCCGGCAGCCACCTGCCCCCCCCGCCGCCACAGACGACGGAAACGGGAACGCATCGGCGAGGGGCTGCGGCTCAGGTGTGGGTCGCCAGGGATTGCCATTCTCGGTGATCGAGGTGGCGCCACTGCCCCTCCGGCAGGTCGGCCAGGGCCAGGGGGCCGATTGCCACCCGTTGCAGGTCGAGCACCGGATGGCCCAGCAGGCCAGCGGTGCGTCGGATCTGGCGGTTGCGCCCCTCCCCCATCCGCAGCTCCAGCAGGCTGCGGTCGCGTTGGCGGCGCAGCAGCGTGATCTCCACAGCCTGGCTGGGCCCCTCCTCCAGCGGCACGCCCGAGGCCCAGCGCCGCAGGCTCTCCCGGTCGGGCTGGCCGGCCACCCACACCCGGTAGGTCTTGGTGTGGCCGTAGCGGGGGTGGGTGAGCTGCAGGGTGAGCTCCCCCTGGTTGGTGAGCAGCAGGGCGCCGCGGCTCTCGGCATCCAGGCGCCCCACCGGGTGGAGGCCCTGGCCCCGCTGCAGCTCCGCCGGCAACAGGTCGAGCACCGTGGGCCGGCCATGGGGATCACCACAGCTGCACAGCACCCCCAGCGGTTTGTTGAGCAGCAGCAGCAGGGGGGCGGCGGCGGCGGCCAGCGGCTGGCCATCGATGGCGATGGCATCGCGGCTGGGATCGGCCCGGTCGCCCAGGCTGGCCCTCTGGCCGTTCACCCGCACCCGTCCGGCCCGCAGCAGGTCCTCGGCGCGGCGGCGGGAACAGAGCCCTGTGGCGGCAATCAGTTTTTGCAGGCGTTCGGCAGCCATGGCCCCATCCTGGCCAGGGGGAGGCCCAGCAAAAAGGTGATAGGTTTACGAAACAAGAACGTTTCGTAACAGCGCCATGCCCTCCCTGCCTGTTGCCGCCCCCGACGGTTCCCATCTCGGCGGTGGCGACCTGGTGCGCAGTTACCTGCGGGATATCGGCCGGGTGCCCCTGCTCTCCCACGAGCAGGAGATCACCCTGGGCCGCCAGGTGCAGGAGCTGGTGGCCCTCGAGGAGCTGGAGCAGGAGCTCACCATGCGATCCGGGGGCAGCAGGCCCAGCCCGGAGCAGCTGGCCCTGGCTGCCGGGCTCACCCGCCCCCAGCTGAAGAGGCGCCTCAACGGCGGCCAGCGGGCCAAGGAGCGGATGGTGTCGGCGAATTTGCGGCTGGTGGTGAGCGTGGCGAAGAAATACACCAAGCGGAACATGGAGCTGCTCGACCTGATCCAGGAGGGCACGATCGGTCTGGTGCGGGGTGTGGAGAAGTTCGACCCCACCCGGGGCTACAAGTTTTCAACCTATGCCTATTGGTGGATTCGCCAGGGGATCACCCGGGCGATCGCCGAGAAGAGCCGCACGATCCGGCTGCCAATCCACATCACCGAAACGCTCAACAAGCTCAAAAAAGGTCAGCGGGAACTGAGCCAGCTGCTCGGGCGCACCCCCACGATCACGGAACTGGCGGAGGCGGTGGAGCTGCCGGAGGAGGAGGTGAAGGATCTGCTGTGCCGGGCGCGGCAGCCGGTGAGCCTGGAGACCAAGGTGGGCGACGGCGACGACACCGAACTGCTCGACCTGCTGGCCGGCGATGGGGAACTGCCAGCGGATCGGTTGG
>JAGYNF010000245.1 GCA_018400215.1 Cyanobium sp. M55B138
GCCTGAGCGGCAGCAAGGCCGCAGGGGAGTTTTTCTTTGAATCAGACCTGAAGCAGCCGGCCGCCGCCGCCCGCCCCTACCAGTTCGCCAACCCGTTTGGGGTGCCAGTGCGCTACCACGACCTCGCCCAGTTCAGCGGCGTGAGCAACCTCAACCTGGTGGAGATTCACCTCAGCTACAAGGACGTGGAGGTGAACATCGATGCCGTGCTGCCAGAGCAGGTGCCGATGGGCCTGGTGGTGCATGCCCCGGAGCTGTTCGCCGGCGACCACACCCTGGATCTGTGCAGCGGCGATGAGGCCTACCGCCGCCACTCGGTGGCCGAGCTGCAGCGGGTGCTCAACCTCTCCGCCCGGCTGCGCCAGCGCTTCGCCTGCAGCGGTGACGTGCTGCTGGTGACCAACGTGGGCGGCTTCTCCGCCAACCACCACCTCAGCCCGGCGGAACGCCAACCGCTGCTGGAACGCCTGGCCCAGAGCCTGGCGGAGCTGCGCTGCGACGGGGTGGAAATCATCCCGCAGACCATGCCGCCCTTCCCCTGGCACTTCGGCGGCCAGCGCTTCCACAATCTGTTTGTCGATGCCGACTGCATCGAAACCTTCTGCCGCCAACAGGGGCTGCGGGTGTGCCTGGATGTGTCCCATTCCAAGCTGGCCTGCAACCACCTGCACGAACCGTTCTCCCGCTTCCTGGAGCGGATCCTGCCCCTCACCGCCCACCTGCATCTGGCCGATGCGGCCGGGGTGGATGGCGAGGGCCTGCAGATCGACGCGGGGGATGTGGACTGGGCCGATGTGTTCAAGCTGCTGGCCCAACTGGCACCGACGGCCTCCTTCATCCCTGAGATCTGGCAGGGCCACAAGAACAACGGCGAAGGCGCCTGGCTGGCCCTGGAGCGGCTGGAACGGCATCAGCTGGCGGTGGCCCGACCCCTGGTGGCCGCGTGATGGTGGCCAGCCCCGGCAAGGGAGAGGATGCAGGCGACCACTTCATCCTGTTCACGCGGCTGCCGCTGATCTACGCACGGGTGCCCAAGGTGGCCAACTCTTCCGTGAAGGCGGCGCTCACCCGGTTGCTGGAGCAGCCGCCCGAGGAGGGCTTTCGCACCACTGCCGATGTGTTGTGGCGCAAGGGCACCCATGGCGAAACCACGATGATCGACGCCGCCGCGGCCCTGGAGCGGCGCAGCAGTCACTTCTGCTTCAGCTTCGTGCGCAACCCCTTCGACCGGCTGGTGTCGGCCTACAACAACAAGCTGATCGAAAACGACCACCTCTCCACCGCCATGCAACGGATGGGGCTGGAGCGAAAGATGCCGTTCCGCCGCTTCCTGGAGGTGGTGGCGGCCACCGCTGACGCCGACCTGGACGTGCACCTGCTGCCCCAGAGCAGCATTCTCTGCAGCGGCGGCGTGCCCGTGCCGGGCTTCATCGGCCAGATGGAGGCGATGGCCGAGCACTGGCAACTGCTGCGGCGGCGCATGCGCCAGGCGGGCCTGCCGGCCCTGGGCAAGCTGCCCAGCAAAAACGTGCGCCGCGGCGGCGACACCGACCTCAGCGACCACTTCCGCGATGACACGCTGATGGACCTGGCCCATCAGCGCTACCGCGACGATGTGCGGCTGTTCTATGGCGACCACGACCTCCGCCTGCTAGCCCGGGGCCAGCTGAGCGGCGACTCCAGGCCGCTTGAGCGGCTCAGCCACCCCGTGCCGGTCTAGGCAGTCTGGACGGCTGACGTAGCATTCACGACCAATTCTTCCACCTCTCGAGGAGATCGGCTTGGGCCTCAATCGCCAGCTGCGCCAGGCCATTGCGGCGGGACTGAGGGGGGAGCACCAGGCTGAGGTGGAGGCCCTAGGGCGGCGCTTGCCCAATTTCATCGTGATCGGTGCGGCCAAGTCGGCCACCACCACCCTCACCACGATCCTGCCGCGCCACCCGGATTTCTTCATCAGCCGGCCGAAGGAGCCCAAATTCTTTGGCCGGCGCTACGACAAGGGCTGGGCCTGGTATGGCCGCCTGTTCAAGGCGGGTCGGCACTGCAAGCTGCGCGGGGAGGGCAGCACGATGTATGCCAGCGCCCTGAACAGCTTTGCCCAGGCGCCAGCCCTGATGCACCGCTATCTCCCCGAGCTGAAGCTGGTGTATGTGGTGCGTGATCCCCTGGAGCGGATTGTGTCGCAGTGGCGCCACCGCAAGGGCCGCAAGCGACGGAGCCCCAGCTTTGACATGATGTTGCGCTCCCGCCACCTGCGCAAGCTGGTGGTGGGTTGCTCGTTGTATTACGAACGCCTTCAGAGCTTTCGGCAGGTGTACCCCGACAGCCAAATTCACTGCCTCACCTTTGAAGATCTGATCACAACCCCACGCC
>JAGYNF010000246.1 GCA_018400215.1 Cyanobium sp. M55B138
ACGGCTTCTTTAATTCCCAGTCCTGGATGGTGGGCCTGAGGTGGAGCGATGTATTCGTTGAAGGCAATGATGCGGGCGTAGCCTTTGGCCAGCCCCCATTCAATAGCGGCAACGATACCGAAACATGGTTGATGGAGCTGTTCTACAAGTTCCAGGTTTCGGACAATATCTCCGTTACACCCGCCTTCTTCTATGCCAACGACTATCGCAATAGCGGCGGCAAAGACACCTGGGGCGCCGTGATCCAGACCACCTTCAAGTTCTGATCCGCCAAGGCGAATCTGCCAGCTCCATTCCTCACGCACCCTCCAACCCCCTGCTCGCAGGGGGTTTTTTATTGACCCAATTCATTCCTTAAACCAACAATAATCATCCTTTAGGCTATTCATAGCCGTAGGCCAATGGCGGATTGCTAAAAAACAGAGTGTCCCCATTGGCCCATCCATGACCTTCACCAAGAAGGCCCTGATTCTTTCCGGTTGTTCCCTGGCCGCCGCCGCCCTGGCCGCCCCAGTGCTGGCCCAAGCCACCATCAGCGGCGCCGGTGCCACCTTCCCAGCCCCCTTCTATCAAAGAGCTTTTGCCGGCATCGCCAGCAAGGTGCGCGTCAACTACCAGTCGGTGGGCTCCGGCGCTGGTGTGCGCCAATTTGTCGCCGGCTCCGTGGACTTCGGCGCCAGCGACGAGCCCATCAAGTCGTCGGAGGCCGCCAAGGTGAGCCGCGGTGTGGTGCAATTCCCCGCCGTGGGCGGCACCATCGCCGTGGCCTACAACAAATCTGACTGCCCCCGCCTGAATCTCACCCAAAAGCAGGCTGTGGACATCTTCCTAGGCCGGATCACCACCTGGGAGCAGCTCAAGTGCGGCAAGGGCCGGATCACCGTGGCCCATCGTTCCGATGGCAGCGGCACCACCTTTGCCTTCACCAACTCCCTGGCAGCCTTCAGCCCGGCCTGGCGCAACGGCCCCGGTGTGGGTAAGGCGGTGAAGTGGCCCGTGGGCGTGGGCGGCAAGGGCAATGAGGGCGTGGCCGGCGTGATCCAGAACACCCCAGGCGCCATCGGTTACCTCAACCAGGCCTACGTGAAGGGCAAGATCAAGGCTGCCGCCCTGCAAAACAAGGCCGGCAAGTTCGTGATGCCCACCGAGGCCAGCGGTGCCGCCGCCCTCAACAACATCAAGCTCGATGCCAACCTGGCCGGTGAGGAGCCCAATCCCGCCGGTGCCGCCAGCTATCCCATCTCCACCCTCACCTGGATCCTGGCCTACCAGCGCGGCAACGGAGCCAAGACCCCGGCCATCCGCCAGGCCATGCTCTACCTGCTGAGCCCCGCGGCCCAAAACCAGGCCTCCGGCCTGGGCTACGTGCCCCTGCGTGGCACGATCCTCAACCAGGCCAGGGCTGCAGTAGCCAAGATCGGCCAATAGGTCCGCCAGCTCCAGTCAGGGCAAACGGCCATCACCGCATCACCAGATGGGGTAAATGAGACCATACCGAGGAGGCCCCAGGGCCTCCTTTTTGGTTCTTAACCAAGCCTTAGGGCCCTCGCAACCCCGCTCCCTTAAACATGTAGGGCAGCCAAACCTTGGTTCATGCAACGAACAATTCTTTCTGCCACAAGCGCGGCCGTTGCCGTGGGCATGCTTGCCTCCGCCTGCGGTGGCGGAACCCCCAAACAACTGCCCACCATCAGCGGCGCGGGTGCCACGTTCCCCGCTGCGGCCTATCAGCGCTGGGGCGGTGACTACGCCGCTGAAACCGGCAACCAAATGAACTATCAGTCGGTGGGTTCCGGCGCCGGTGTGCGCCAGTTCCTGGCCGGCTCGGTGGACTTCGGCGCCACCGACGAGCAACTCGCCGATGAGGACTTCAGCAAGGACACCACCGCCACCCGCGGCGCCCTGCAGATTCCAATGATCGGCGGCACGGTGCCGGTGGCCTACAACAATGCCAACTGTCCTGACCTGAAGCTCACCCAGGCCCAGGTGGCCGGCATCTTCCTGGGCAAGATCACCGATTGGAAGGATCTGGGCTGCGCCGATGGCCCGATCACCGTGGCCCATCGCTCCGACGGCTCCGGCACCACCTACGTCTTCACCAACTCCCTGGCCTGCTTCTCCGAGGAATGGAAGGACAAGGTGGGCGTGGGCAAGGCCGTGAACTGGCCCACGGGCGTGGGCGGCAAGGGCAACGAGGGTGTGGCCGGCGTGCTCACCAACACACCCGGCTCCATTGGGTATCTAAACCAGGCCTACGTGCGCGGTGAGCTCAAGTCGGCAGCGGTTCAGAACAAGGATGGCAACTTCGTGATTGCCAGCGAGGACAGCGGTGCCGCCGCCCTCAACGGCGTGGTGCTGGA
>JAGYNF010000247.1 GCA_018400215.1 Cyanobium sp. M55B138
GGTGATCAACCCCCTGGGCGGTCTGTTTGGGCGTGGCCCGACGATCCAGCAGCAGCAGGGCCAGGGGTCGGGCTTCATCACCCGCTCCGACGGGGTGATCCTCACCAATGCCCACGTGGTGGATGGGGCCAGTGACGTGAGCGTGACCCTGCCCGATGGCCGCAGCTTCAGCG
Organism: Cyanobium sp. M55B138; assembly: GCA_018400215.1. Classification (GTDB taxonomy): domain Bacteria; phylum Cyanobacteriota; class Cyanobacteriia; order PCC-6307; family Cyanobiaceae; genus NIES-981. The sequence goes on from JAGYNF010000247.1 coordinate 174, forward strand.
GCAAGGTGCTGGGCACCGATCCCCTCACCGATGTGGGGGTGGTGAAGGTGGTGGCCAACAAGCTGCCGGTGGCACCACTGGGGGATTCCTCCCGGGTGCGTCCGGGCGAATGGGCGATTGCCATCGGCAATCCCCTCGGCCTCGACAACACCGTGACCGCCGGGATCATCAGCGCCATCCAGCGCACCAATGCCGTGGGTGAGGGCCAGCGGGTGCCCTACATCCAGACCGATGCCGCCGTGAACCCCGGCAACAGCGGCGGCCCCCTGATCAACGACCGCGGCCAGGTGATCGGCATCAACACGGCGATCCGCCAGGCGCCCGGTGCCGGCCTGAGCTTTGCGATCCCGATCAATGTGGCCCGCCAGATCGCCGCCCAGATCCTGGAGCGGGGCTACGCCAGCCACCCCTACATCGGCGTGCGGCTGCAGGCGATCACCCCCCAGCTCGCCCGGGAGATCAACGCCAGCACCGATGAGTGCGACCTGCCGGAGGTGAATGGCGTGGTGGTGGTGGATGTGATGGCCAACAGCCCGGCGGCCAAGGGGGGGGTCAAACCCTGTGACCTGATCGAGACGGTGGGGGGCAAGGCCGTGAAGAATCCCTCCGAGGTGCAGTTGGCGGTGGATCAGGCCGAGGTGGGCCAACCGCTCGAGCTGCAGGTGAAGCGGGGTCGCACCACCACCACCACCCTCACCCTCAAGCCGGCGGAACTGCCTCGCCAGGGTTGAGCACGCGGCGCCTGGTGGTGATGGCCCGCTGGCCGGTGGCGGGACGCTGCAAAAGCCGGCTGGCGGGGGAGCTCGGGGCCGCCAGGGCCGCCGCCATCCAGCGCCAGCTCACCGGCCACACCCTGGCCACCGCCCGCCAGGCCCGCCGCCGGCTGCCGTTTGAGTTGGTGCTGGCGGGGGCCGGCTGTGGGCCGCGGGCCCTGGGCCGTTGGGGCGCTGCTCTGGGCTGCGACCGGGTGGAGGCCCAGGGCCGCGGCAACCTGGGCGTGCGGCTGCAGCGCCAGGTGGCCCGGGCCGCGCGGCAGGGCCAGCCGCACCTGGTGATGATCGGCAGTGACCTGCCCGAGCTGGCCAGCGCCGACCTGGAGGCCGCCTTTACCGCCCTGGAGCACCACCCCCTCGTTCTGGGTCCGGCCCATGATGGCGGCTACTGGCTGATCGGCCTGCAACACAGCCAGCCGGCGCTGTTTAGTGGCATCGGCTGGGGCAGCGATGCGGTGTTGCAGCAGACCACCGCAGCCGCCACCAGGCTGGGGTTGGTGCCCCACAGCTTGGCCTGGCGCGGCGATCTGGATCGGCCGAGCGATCTCGAGCACTGGCGCTGACCCATGACCCTGCCCGGAACCGCCCCGCCAGCTGATTCAGGGGCGCTGAGTGTGGTGATCGCCACCCGCAATGAGGCGATGCGGCTGCCCGCGCTGCTGGCCCAGCTGGCCAGCGCCCCCGAGCTGGTGCGGGAGGTGCTGGTGGTGGATGGTGGCAGCAGCGATGCCACCGTGCTGGCGGCCCGGCTGGCCGGTGCCCAGGTGCTGCGCACCCAGCCCAGCCGGGGCCAGCAACTGGGGCTGGGGGCCAACTTGGCGACCGCCCCCTGGCTGCTGCTGCTGCATGCCGACGTGCGCCTGCCCGCCGGCTGGGCCACCCGGCTCACCCGGGCGATCCAGCACAGTCCGGCGCGCGGTTGCGCCTACTACTTCGAGCTCGCCATCGAGGGCGGCCCTGCGGCCCTGCGCCTGGTGGAGGGGGGCGTGCGGCTGCGCAGCCGTTGGTGGCAGCAGCCCTACGGCGACCAGGGGCTGCTGCTGCCCCTGGCCCTGTATGGGGCCGTGGGGGGGATGGGGCCCCTGCCGCTGATGGAGGATCTCGATCTGGTGCTGCGCCTGGGCCGCCAGGTGCGCCTGCGGAGCCTCGGCCTGGCGCTGCGGGTGGATGGGCGCCGCTGGCGGCGGCGTGGCGTGTGGCGCACCACCTGGACCAACCTGCAGCTGCGCCGGGCCTGGCGCCGCGGCGCTTCAGCCGAACACCTGGCCCAGCGCTACTACGCCGATCGCTGAGGCTGGGCCCTCAACGGGCGTACCAGAAGGCACAGCGGCGCTGCAGCGGTTCGAGATCCCAACCCTGGCCCGCGTAGAAACCCACCACACCGGGATCG
>JAGYNF010000248.1 GCA_018400215.1 Cyanobium sp. M55B138
GGAGGGCACGGGCCGTTTCCAACCCCAGGCCACTGCTGGCACCGGTGATCAGAGCCAGCCGACCGGTCTGGTCCGGAATATCGGCAGCGGTCCAGGGCATCGGGCCAACGGGGATGGGGGTCGCGAGGATCGAACTCGCCTAAGGCGGATTATGAGTCCGCTGCATTCACCAGATTGCTAGACCCCCGGCCAACTCACCACAGGCCGCGCACCGCCGGTGACGCCTGGCCAGCGCCATCCTGCCAGGAGCCATTGGACTGGGGAGCGCCGCCGATGCTGCCGGAGAAGCCACTGGACACATCGCCCGTGCGCCAGGGCATGGGATCACTCTGTTGCTGCAGCAGCACTTGATAGGTGTTCTGCACGGCGGTGCCATCCCAGACGATCGTCTGGTCGGCAAAACCCAGCCCCATCACGCGGGTGCCATCCCCGCCTCCCATGGCAATGCCCAGCAGGTCCGTGATCTGATTGGTGAGGCTGACCCCCTGGGCGAAGGGCGCCGTGTAGCTGAAGAAGCGCCGCTCCATCAGGGCGGGCACCGTCTGCACCGTGTCGCAACGGGTGACTTCAACGGGGCCGGCAGGCAGGCCGCCGGCCCTGGCGGCGGGCGGCGCCTCCAGGGTGGTGGTGCAGACCACGGGGCCGGCCAGGACCGGACCGGCCAAGGCTGGTCCGGCCAAGGCAAGGCCCAGGCCCAGCAGCAGAAGGGAACGTCGTTTGGGCATGACCGGCAGGCCAATGGAACCGCAATGGACGCAAACTAGACAATCCAACGCCCTTGCACCAGTGTCCACGTCGGACCACCAGAGCGACATTCGCCTTCCGGACACCTCGGCACTGCAGCGCCAGCTGTTGCTGGAGCGGTTGGCCAGCCGGGCCTATCGCCACGGCCAGTTCACCCTGGCCTCGGGCCGCAGCAGCCATCACTACGTGAACTGCAAGCCGGTGAGCCTCAGCGGCGAGGGCCTGGCCCTCCTGGGTGCGCTGATGCTGGAGCACGTGGAGAGCGATGCCCGGGCCGTGGCCGGGCTCACCCTCGGCGCCGACCCGCTGGTGAGTGCCGTGGCGCTGCGCGCCGCCCTGGGGGGCCGGGCGCTCGATGCACTGATCGTGCGCAAACAGGCCAAGGGCCATGGCACCGGTGCCTGGCTGGAGGGGCCCCTGCCCCCCGCCGGCAGCACCATCACCGTGCTCGAAGACGTGGTGACCACCGGCGGCTCCTCGCTCCAGGCCGTGACCCAGTTGCGCGACGCGGGCTACCGGGTGGACCGGGTGGTGACCCTCGTCGATCGCCAGGAGGGGGGTCTCGAGGCCATGGACGCCGCTGGGCTGGAACTGCGCAGCCTGTTCCTGCTTGAGGAGATCGCCGCCACCGCCGCTACGGGCACGGCCAACAGCGCCCAACGGGTGCCATGAGCAACCCCTGGGACTGGCAACCCGATGGGCCCTGCCGCCTCGAGCAAGCCTGCGGCCTGATCCGCCTCGACGGACCCGACGCCCTGCGGGTGTTGCATGGCCAGACCAGCGCCGCCATCGAAGCCGCCCAGCCCGGATGCTGGATCCCCACCTGCTGCATCACGGCCACCGGCCGCCTGCGGGCCCTGGCTGAGGTGCTGGTGGATGGGGAAGGCGCCTGGCTGCTGGTGGGCAGGGGCGATCCGGCCGCGGTGCATCAGGCCCTCGATCGCGTGCTGTTTCCCGCCGACCGGGCCAGCTTGCGACCGGTGCAGCCGGTGCGCTGGATCACGCCACTGGGCCCCGACGGGGCAGAAGGTCCCACCAGCCCCCCGGGCCACTGGCAGGTCGGCACCAACGGCTGCGGCTGGCAGCTGGGCAGCAGCCTGGTGCTGCCGCAAGGGGAACCGCTGCCGCCCTGGCTGGCGGAGCGGCCCCTGCTGGCGCCCGCTGCCGCCGAACGCTGGCGCCTGCAGCAGGGCCTGCCGGCGGTCCCGGCCGAACTCAACGACGACCACAACCCCTTCGAGCTGGGGCTGGCGGCACGGGTGAACCTCAGCAAGGGCTGCTACGTGGGCCAGGAGACCCTGGCCAAACTGGCCACCTACGGCGGCGTGAAACAGCAACTGCGCCGCTGGCACTGGCCAGCTGGCGCCGGCGAACACCCCCCCCAGCTGGGGGGGGAGCTGCGCAGTTCCTCCCTGGAGGGTCGGCTGGGGCGGATCACCTCGTTGCTGACCCTGGCCCACGGCGAGTGCATCGGCCTGGCCCTGGTGCGGCGCACCGCCCTCGACCAGGCATGGTTGCAGGTTGGCGAGGGTTCCGGCGCCGCCAACATCTCCCTGTCACAGCCGCTGCAGTTTGTGGCGCCGC
>JAGYNF010000249.1 GCA_018400215.1 Cyanobium sp. M55B138
CCACTGCCATGGCCCTCACCTGCCAGCGCACCCGTCAGTTCGCCAAACGCCAGCGCACCTGGTTCCGGCGGCAGCACCAACCCCTATGGCTGCGCGGCACCAACACGGAAGAACAGCTGCAGGAGGTCTTGCAGGAGGTCGATCGCGCCCTAGGGTGAAGGGTGGTCACCGTTAGCGCTGCTTCTCTTCTTAGCAGGCTCTTGGCAGCGCAGGCCCTTGGCAGCCAGCTCTCAGCCTGCCCGTCTCCGGCCCCCATCCCTTCACCCAACTCTCCCCCCTCGCCCACCTGAATGCCACCACGTCCCCGTTTTGATCGCCGCGCTCCAGTGCGGGAGCTGCCCAACATCAACGAGCGAATCGCCTACCCCCAGCTTCGGGTGGTGGACGCAGACGGCAGCCAACTCGGCGTGATCACCAGAGAGGCAGCACTGGAGGTGGCCAAGGAGCGAGACCTCGACCTGGTGCTGGTGAGCGAGAAGGCCGATCCGCCGGTGTGCCGGATCATGGACTACGGCAAATACAAATTCGAGCAGGAAAAGAAAGCCAAGGAAGCCAAGAAGAAGTCGCATCAAACCGAGGTCAAGGAGGTGAAGATGCGCTACAAAATTGACCAGCACGACTATGACGTGCGGATTGGTCAGGCCTCCCGCTTCCTCAAAGCAGGCGACAAGGTGAAGTGCACCGTGATCTTCCGCGGCCGGGAAATCCAGCACACCGCCCTGGCCGAGGTGCTGCTGTATCGCATGGCCAAAGACCTGGAGGCCGCCGCCGAAGTGCAGCAGCAGCCCAAGCGGGAGGGGCGCAACATGATCATGTTCCTCAGCCCCCGCAAGACGGCGCTCGTGAGCAAGACGGCACCGGCCCGCAGCAAGGCCGAATCCGCTGGAGTCACGCCCTCCACCGCCACCCCCAACGAGGGCTGAGGGGCAACTGGCACACGGGCTTATGCCAACAGGGGGATTGTCCCAGCCGCCGATGCTCCGTAAGGTGACCAGCAGATCATCTGGCCCACTCCGGCGTGCGATTTCATATCCAACAGGAAAGCGACATCCCGGCGTCGACCCAGCTGTACAACCAGATCTGCTTCGCGATCGCGGCCCGTCACTACCCGCCGGGCCATCGGTTGCCGAGCACGCGGCAGCTGGCCATGCAGACGGGTCTGCACCGCAACACGATCAGCAAGGTGTACCGCCAACTGGAGACCGATGGCGTGGTGGAGGCCATGGCTGGCTCCGGGATCTATGTGCGCGACCGGCAGAAACCCCGTGATGTGAAGCCGCCGCCGGGGCCGCGCAACCGGGCCCTGCCAGACATCGACCGGGACGTGCGCCAGAGCATCGATGGCCTGCTCCAGGCCGGCTGCACCCTGCAACATGCCCGCGACCTGCTCACCAAGGAAATCGACTGGCGGCTGCGCTGCGGCGCCCGGGTGCTGGTCAGCACCCCCCGCGAGGACATCGGCGCTTCCCTGCTGATCGCCGAAGAGCTCAACCCCACCCTGGAGGTGCCGGTGGAGGTGGTGCCGATGGAGGAACTGGAGAGTCTGCTGGAGCGCTCCAACAACGGCACGGTGGTGACGAGCCGCTACTTCCTGCAGCCGGTGGAAGAGATTGCCCGACGCCACGGCGTGCGGGCCGTGCCGGTGGACCTGAACGACTTCCGCCACGAACTCGACCTGCTCAAGGAACTGCGCTCCGGCAGCTGTGTGGGGCTGGTGAGCATCAGCCCGGGCATCCTGCGGGCGGCGGAGGTGATCCTGCACAGCCTGCGCGGCAACGACCTGCTGGTGATGACCGCCAACCCGGACACCGGCAGCCGCCTGCTGGCCCTGCTGCGGGCCGCCAGCCACGTGCTCTGCGACCGGCCCAGCCTGCCCCTGGTGGAGCAAAGCCTGCGCCAAAACCGGGGCCAACTGATGCGGATGCCGGTGGTGCACTGCGCCCAGAGCTACCTGGGGGAGGCCACCATCGACCTGCTCCGCAAGGAAATCGGCCTGTTGGTGTCTTGAAAAAGCGGATGAAGAGATTCGAACTCTCGACCCTCTCCTTGGCAAGGAGATGCTCTACCACTGAGCTACATCCGCACGGCTGGCACCGAATGCCGAGCGCGACCGGCAACTGAATCACCGACCAAGAGATCATGCATGACGGGGGGCCCCTCGGTCAAACCGGCCCCAGCTCCGGCAGGATGCCTTCATGCTCAAGGCAATCCGGGCCGACCTGGCGATCATCCAGGAGCGGGACCCCGCAGCGCGGGGCCCGCTGGAAATCCTGCTCTGCTACCCGGGCCTGCACGCCCTGGTGGTGCATCGCATCAGCCACT
>JAGYNF010000025.1 GCA_018400215.1 Cyanobium sp. M55B138
TCACCAGGATCTCGCCGGGCTGGATGGAACTGGCGGCCTCCGGGCTGTCCACCAGGCGCACCCGTCCGCTCACGGAGCCAGTGCCGATGCCGAGACCCTTGGGAAGCACCGCCGCCACGATGCCCACCTTGATGAAGTCGGTGGAGCCACTCACCCCGGAAAGGGTGCCGGCGGTCTGCACCACCAGGTCGCCGTCCTGCAGGAAACCCTGCTCCCGGGCCATGCCCGTGGCCAGGCTGAAGGTGCTGGTGCTGGAGGTCTGCTCCTCCACCAGCAATGGATTCACTCCCCAGCAAAGTTGCAGTTGGCGCGCCACCGACCGCTCGCTGGTGATGGCGAGAATGGGGGTGCTGGGCCTGAACTTGCTCACATTGCGGGCTGTGGCGCCGCCCTTGGTGAGGGAGAGGATCGCCGCGGCATTGAGGTTGCGGGCGATGGTGCTCACCGCCTGGCAGATGGCATTGGGGATCGTGGTGGCCATGCGGCTGTCAATCACCCGCTGGGGGTAGTCGCGCTCGATGCGCCGGGCGATGGTGGCCATGGTGTCCACCGCCTCCACCGGAAAGTCGCCGACGGCGCTTTCATTGGAGAGCATCACGGCATCGGTGCCATCGAGGATGGCGTTGGCCACGTCGCTCACCTCGGCCCGGGTGGGCCTTGGGCAGCTCACCATCGAATCGAGCATCTGGGTGGCGGTGATCACCGGGATGCCGAGGCTGTTGGCCTTGCGGATCAGCTCCTTCTGCAGCAGGGGCACCTCTTCCGCCGGCATTTCCACCCCCAGATCTCCCCGGGCCACCATCACCCCATCGCACAGCAACAGGATGTCGTCGATCTGGTCGATGGCCTCGAATTTTTCGATTTTGGCCACCACCGGGGTGCTGGCACCGTGGCTGGCGATCAGCTCCTTGATCTCCAGCAGGTCGGAGGGGTTGCGCACGAAGCTGAGGGCGACCCAGTCGACCCCCTGCTGCAGGCCAAAGGCCAGGTCGGCTTTGTCCTTGTCGGTGAGGGCCCGGATCGAGAGCTGCACATCCGGAAAATTCACGCCCTTGTTGTTGGAGAGCACGCCGCCAACCGTGACGCGGCAGGCCAGGGTGTGGCTGGCCTGATCCACACCCTCCACCACCATCTCCACCCGGCCGTCATCCAGCAGGATGCGGTTGCCGCAGAACACTTCGCCCGCCAACTTGTCGTAGGTGACCGTGGCGATGGTGCGGTCGCACGTCACATCACGGGATGTGAGGCTGAAGCGATCGCCTTTGGCCAGGGTGATTGGGCCCTCCACGAAGCGGCCGAGGCGGATTTTCGGACCCTGCAGATCCTGGAGGATGCCAATGTGAACCCCCAGCTCTTCGGAGACCTGGCGAATCGTGGTGATGCGGGCGGCGTGTTCGCTGTGATCGCCGTGGGAGAAGTTGAGCCGGAAGGTGGTGGCTCCGGCGGCAATCAACTCACGCAGTCGCTCGGGGGAATCGGTGGCGGGCCCAATCGTGGCCACAATCTTGGTGCGACGCATCAGATCTGGCTTCAGCATCGGCACACCATGGATAGGTCGAAACTACCATCGGCCCTGTCACAGGGAGGATTGGCTTGGAGCTCCGCACCTACCAGACCCAGTCGCGCCAGACGGCCCGCTATCCCCAGGCCGGGGCCAATCCCATCTATCCAACCCTGGGCCTGTGCGGCGAGGCCGGTGAGGTGGCGGACAAGGTGAAAAAGGTGATCCGTGACCAGGGCGGCAACTTCAGCCCCGAAGCGGTGGCGGCCCTGGAACTGGAGCTCGGTGATGTGCTCTGGTACGTGGCCCAATTGGCCACGGAACTCGGACTCGACCTGGATCGGGTGGCCCAGGCCAACCTCGACAAGCTGGCCAGTCGCATGTCCCGTAACGTGATTGCTGGCAGCGGCGACCTGCGATGACGGCCCTCTTCCCCCCTGTGGCTCCCAGCCGCTGGCGCCACGGGATCGCTGCCCTGTTGCTGGCCTGCCTGCTGCTGGGGGCACCCGGGGCAGCCCTGGCCGCTGAGCTCAAGGTGAGCGAGGTGAGCCTGGAGCCCTGCCCGGCCCAGGACGTGGCGGCCCAGCCCGATCTGCGGGGCGCCGTAGGGGCGCTTTGTTATGCCCTGCGGGGCAGCGTGGAGAATCCAGGCCGCAACACGGTGGTCGACACCGATGTCTATGCCCGCATCCTCGATGCCAGCGGTGAGCCGGTGCTGCAGAACCGCACCCGCGTGGGCAGCATTGGCGATGTGCCGCCGGGCCGTTCCAGCTTTGCCCTGCGGCTGGCGGTGCCGGCTGGCACACCAGGACCGCTTGGCTTCTCCAGCGTGAAGGCCAGGGGGTTCAAGGCCCCGGTGCGCACCCGGGCTGGGGTGGACGACGACCTGCTGCCGCTGGAGCGGGCTCTGGCGGATCAGTAGAGGCCAGCCATCACACTCATGCTGGCGCTGCCCAGGATCTGCTGGCCCAGATTGAGGGCGAGGAAGGCCAGAATCGCCGAGAGGTCGAGACCGCCGATCGGTGGGATCAGGCCGCGGAAGGCGTTGAGGTAGGGGTCGGTGATCGAGCTCACCGTGCCCAACAGGGGATTGCTCCAGTCCAGGTTGGGGAACCAGCTGAGCAACACCCGCACCAGCAGGATCAGCGAATAGATCTCGAGGGTGCGGCTGAGCACGCTCAGCAGGGTGGCGATCACTTCCATGGAGTGGGTGAGGTGGCGGTCTGGGGCGGAATGGGCTGGAGTGCCTGGGAGGCCCTAGCCAGCAACGACTCTATGCAGCCCGGTCGGGCTGCTGATCGGTTCGCACGGCAAAGGTGCGGTGGAACTTTTCGCTGAGGCTCAACCAATAGGAGCGCCCCTCACTCTGGCGCCTGCGCTCGATGAAATTCTGGGCCAGCAGTTCTTTGATGTGGTCGTAGGCCCCGGAGCCGCGCAGCTCCACCAGCTCCGACTGGAGGATGCGCTTCTTGAGGGCAATGGTGGCCAGGGTGCGCAGGGTGGCGGTGGAGAGATCCACCGGCAACAGGTTCTGCACCAGGTCGGTGAGGCTCTCCCGCAATTGCAGGCTGTAGGTGTTGCCCTCCTGTCGGATTTCCAGGGCGGTGTCGCGGTGCGCGTAGTCGGCCATCAGGGTGATCAGGGCCAACTCGGCCGCATCCCGCTCCACGGCTGCGATGCCGGCCAGCTCCGCGAGGCTCAGGGGCTTTCCCTTCAGGTAGAGAATCGCCTCCAGCTGCGCCGCCAGGGAGAGCTCCCGATCAGGGCTCCGCATCGATCGCCCCCCCTGCCACCTGCCTGCGCAAGTTACCCAGGCTGCCGGCTGGCGGCACGGCCCCTAGAAACAGCTGATAGGCGGGATTGGCCGTCTCATCCACCCATTGATAGCCCAGCCCGTCGAGGAAGCTGTCCCATTCCCCCTGCTCCCCCGCTGGCACCTGAACCCCCACCACGATGCGGCCCACGTCGGCGCCGTGGTTGCGGTAGTGAAAGATGCTGATGTTCCAGTTGGGATGGAGGCTGGTGAGGAAGCGCATCAGGGCCCCAGGCCGCTCTGGAAACTCGAAGCGATAGAGCAGTTCGCGATCGGCCGCCGCCTGCGGTAAGCGGCCCCCCACCATGTGGCGCAAGTGCAGTTTGGAGAGCTCGTCGTTCGAGAGGTCCAGGCAGGCAAAGCCCGCCGCCCGCACGTCGTGGATCAGGTCCTGTTCGTCGCGGCTGCCCGTGGTTTGCACCCCCACAAAGATGTGGGCCCGGCTGGGATCGGCCAGCCGGTAGCTGAATTCGGTGAGGTTGCGCTGGCCCAGCAGGGTGCAGAAGCGGCGCAGGCTGCCAGGCTGTTCCGGGATCTCCACCGCCAGCATCGCCTCCCGGTCCTCGGCGATCTCGGTGCGTTCGGCCACGAAACGCAGCCGATCGAAATTCATGTTGGCTCCGCAGGCGACCGCCACCAGGGTGCGGTCGATCAGCTGCCGGGCCTGGACATCGGCCTTCATGCCGGCGATGGCGAGGGCCCCGGCGGGCTCCAGGATGGAGCGGGTGTCTTCAAAAACGTCCTTGATGGCGGCACAGATGGCATCGGTGTTCACCGTCACCATCCGGTCGACGAAGCGCTGGGCCAGGGCAAAGGTGTGCCGGCCCACCTCCCGCACGGCCACCCCATCGGCAAACAGCCCCACCTGCTCCAGCCGCACCCGACTGCCACAGGCGAGCGAGCGGGTCATGGCGTCGGCGTCCGTCGGCTCCACCCCCACGATCTCCACCTGGGGCCAGAGGGCCTTCACGTAGGCGGCGATGCCGGCGATCAGGCCCCCGCCCCCCACGGCCACGTAGATGGCATCGGGGGGGGTGGAGCACTGGCGCAGGATCTCCAGGCCGATGGTGCCCTGGCCTGCGATCACATCCGGGTCGTCGAAGGGGTGGATGAAGCTGAGCTTCCGCTCGGCGGCCAGCCGGGTGGCCTCGCTGCAGGCATCGTCGTAGTTGTCGCCATGGAGCACCACCTCGGCGCCCCGGGCCGCCACCGCCTTCACCTTCATCTCGGGCGTGGTGAGCGGCATCACGATTACGGCCCTGCAGCCCAGGCGCTGGGCCGCCAGGGCCACCCCCTGGGCGTGGTTGCCGGCGCTGGCCGCGATCACGCCCCGGTCGAGCTCGGCGGCGCTGAGGCCGGCCATCCGGTTGTAGGCCCCCCGCAGCTTGAAGCTGAACACCGGCTGCAGGTCTTCCCGCTTCAGCAGCACCCGGTTGCCCAGGCGGGCACTGAGGTTCGGCGCCAGATCCAGGGGCGATTCGATCGCCACGTCGTACACCCGTGCCCGCAGGATGCGCTGCAGATAGCCGTTCGTGTCCTGCAGGGCTTGGGGCTGGGGTTGGCTCATCGCCCCAGTCTCGCAATCGGCATCCGTCGGTTGGGCATACGGCCTAGATTGCACCCCACTTCAGGGTCCGTGATGCATCTCAGCGAGCTGAGTCACCCGAACCAGCTGCACGGGCTCAGCACTGTCGAGCTTGAGGCGATCGCCCGCCAGATCCGCGAGCGTCACCTGGAGGTGGTGAGCACCAGCGGCGGCCACCTCGGCCCTGGCCTGGGGGTGGTGGAACTCACCCTGGCGCTGTACCAAACCCTCGATCTCGACCACGACAAGGTGGTGTGGGATGTGGGGCACCAGGCCTACCCCCACAAGCTGATCACCGGTCGCTATGCCAGCTTCGACACCCTGCGCCAGCAGGGGGGCGTGGCCGGCTACCTGAAGCGCAGCGAGAGCCGCTTCGACCACTTCGGTGCGGGCCACGCCAGCACTTCGATCTCGGCGGCCCTGGGCATGGCCCTGGCCCGCGATCGCCGGGGTGCCAACTTCAAATGTGTGGCTGTGATCGGCGATGGCTCCCTTACGGGGGGCATGGCTTTGGAGGCCATCAACCACGCCGGCCACCTGCCCCACACCCGGCTGCTGGTGGTGCTCAACGACAACGACATGTCGATCAGCCCACCGGTCGGGGCCCTCTCCACCCACCTCAACCGCATGCGGCACAGCAAGCCGCTGCAGTTTCTGCAGGACAACGCCGAGGAGGCGATCAAGCACCTTCCCTTCCTGCACGGTGAGCTGCCGCCGGAGCTGAAGAATCTCAAGGAGAGCATGAAGCGCCTGGCGGTGCCCAAGCTCGGTGCCGTGTTCGAAGAGCTGGGCTTCACCTACATGGGGCCGGTGGACGGCCACGACATCGCCGGCATGGTGAAGGTGTTCCAGCAGGCCCATGAGCACGAGGGGCCGGTGTTGGTGCACGTGGCCACCACCAAGGGCAAGGGCTATCCCTACGCCGAGGCCGACCAGGTGGGCTACCACGCCCAGAGCGCCTTCGACCTCACCACCGGCAAGGCCTACCCCTCCAGCAAGCCGAAGCCCCCCAGTTACAGCAAGGTGTTTGGCCAGACTCTGGTCACCCTCTGCGAGCACGACCCCACCGTGGTGGGGATCACCGCCGCCATGGCCACCGGCACCGGCCTCGATTTGCTCGAGAAGGCCCTGCCCGACCAGTACTTCGACGTGGGCATCGCCGAGCAGCACGCCGTGACCATGGCGGCGGGGATGGCCTGCGAGGGGCTCAAACCCGTGTGCGCCATCTACAGCACCTTCCTGCAGCGGGCCTACGACCAGATCATCCACGATGTGGGCATTCAGAAGCTGCCCGTCACGTTTGTGATCGACCGGGCCGGGCTGGTGGGGGCCGATGGACCCACCCACCAGGGCCAGTACGACATCAGCTATCTGCGCTGCGTGCCCAATTTCACGGTGATGGCGCCGAAGGATGAGGCGGAATTGCAGCGGATGCTGGTGACCGCCATCCACCACGACGGCCCCTGCGCCCTGCGGATCCCCCGCGGCGAGGGGGAGGGGGTGCCGCTGGCGGAGGAGGGCTTCGAAACGCTGCAGATCGGCCGGGGTGAACTGCTCACCGATGGCGACGACCTGCTGCTGGTGGCCTACGGCTCCATGGTGTATCCAGCTCTTCAGACGGCTGGCCTGCTGCAGGAGCAGGGGGTGCGGGCGGCGGTGATCAACGCCCGCTTCCTCAGGCCCCTGGATGAGGCGCTAATCCTGCCGATGGCCCGCCGCATCGGGCGGGTGGTCACGATGGAGGAGGGCTGCCTGGCCGGTGGCTTTGGTGCCGCCGTGGTGGAAACCCTCAACGACCATGGGGTGCTGGTGCCAGTGCTGCGCATCGGCATTCCCGATCAGCTCGTGGACCACGCCAGCCCGGAGCAGAGCAAGCGGGCCCTGGGCCTGACGCCCCCCCAGATGGCTGACCGGATCCTGGAGCGCTTTCCCGCCAGCCGTTCGGCGGCGGGCAGCAGCCAAGCCAACCCCCAACCCCTGGGGGTTTAGCCGGGCGGGGCGCTTACCGGGTCGAGCAGTGGTTCAGACGACGCCGCGGGAGGCCAGGCCGAGGATCGCGCCCATGCCGAGGAGGTGACCCAGGCTCAGGGTGCCGAGCATGGCGCCGTGGCTGAAGCCACCGAACAGGGCGGCATTGGGCAGCTGCAGGCCCACATTGGGCTGCTTGATCGTGGCCTTGCCGATGGCGATGGCAATCACATTGCACACGATCATCACCAGGGCCACCTTGGGGGACCAGGTGATTGTGGTGGGAGCCATGGCCAGGGGCTGGATCAGGAGGGACGCGAGCATGGAGCACTAGGCGACGGCTCCATCTTCCGGGCCCGGATGGCTCCTGCCCCCTCCCCTTAAGACTTGTTCATCCCCTTCGCCTCAGCGCCGGGCCGCCTGGGTGAAGCCGATCGCCACCAGCAGGTTGGCCAGGGTGAGGAAGGCCTCGGCCCCGCCGTGCAGGCCGTCCACGTCCGCCAGCTGCTGGCCGCTGCCCTGCAGGGCGAGCAGCGAGGCGCCGATGGTCACGGCCACAAACAGCAGGGTGAGTTGAAAGCCCCGCAGGGCCAGCCTGGGGAAGGCCTCCACCTGGCCCGCCAGCCACAGGAAGGCGAGGTAGGGCAGCAGCGACAACACGAAGAACGGACCCGGATCAATCCCGGCCATCCACTGCAGCAGCTGCAGCCCCGCCGCCGAGGCCTGCTCAGCCATCGCCGCCGGCCCCGGCAGAACGCTGGCGGCGCAGCAACAGCAGGGCCGCCAGGGCCAGGGCCAGGTTGCCCAGGGTGGTGAGGGCGGCCTGGAGCACCACCAGGCCGTTCAGCATTGCGCTGTTGTCGTAGAGGTGCCAGGTGCAGGCGCACATGGCGCTCACCAGGGCCGGCAGCATGGCCAGGGCCAGCCAATTCCAGGCCGGTTCACCGCGCCGTTGGCCCAGCTGCTGCACCGCGGCCATGGCCACCAGCCACTCCAGCACCGAGGTGATGTGGATCCACCAGGTGGGCAGGGAGAGGGCGTGCATGGCAGCACTCTATGGATGGAGCCCCGCGGTACGGGGGGGATCGATAGGGTGCGGCAATGGCGATCGTGATGGCCCGCGGCCTGCGCAAGACCTTTCGGGTGGCGGACAAGCAGCCCGGCCTGGCGGGCACCCTGCGGCATCTGGTGAACCGGCGCTGGCAGGAGCTGGAGGCGGTGCGCGAGGTGAGCTTCTGCATCGAGCCCGGCGAGGTGGTGGGTTTCCTCGGGGGCAATGGGGCGGGCAAGACCACCACCCTCAAGCTGCTCAGTGGCCTGATCCATCCCAGCGGCGGTGAGCTGGAGGTGGCCGGCCATCGCCCGTCGCGGCGCCAGCGGGGCTTCCTCGAGGCGATCACCCTGGTGATGGGCCAGAAGCAACAGCTGATCTGGGATCTGCCGCCGCTCGATTCGCTGCGGGTGAATGCGGCGGTCTATGGCATCGACGACCGGGTGGCCCGGCGCCGCATCGCTGAGCTGGCGGAGATGCTGGAGCTGGGCGAGGAACTCACCCGGCCGGTGCGCAAGCTCTCCCTGGGGCAGCGGATGAAGGCGGAGCTGCTGGCGGCCCTGCTGCACCGGCCCCGGGTGCTCTTCCTCGATGAACCCACCCTGGGGCTGGATGTGAATGCCCAGGCGCGGGTGCGCCAGTTCCTCGCCGACTACAACCGCAGCACGGGCGCAACGGTGCTGCTCACCAGCCACTACATGGCCGACATCACCGCCCTCTGCCCGCGGGTGCTGCTGATCCATCAGGGCCGGCTCTTCTACGACGGTGCCCTGGCCGCCCTGCGGGAGCGGCTGGCGCCCTGGCGGGAGGTGCGGCTGGAGCTGGGCCAGCCGATCAGCGCCGCCCAGCTGGGCCGTTACGGCGAGATCGAGCAGCTCGATGGCGCTGCGGTGCGGCTGCTGATCAGCCCTGAGCGGCTCACCGGGGCCCTCAACCAGCTGCTCACGGAGCTGCCGGTGCTGGATCTGGAGGTGCGTGAACCGCCGATCGAAGAGCTGATCGGCCGCCTCTTCCATCGCGGCAGCGTTGAGCCACTGCCGCAGCAGCAGCGATGAGGGGCCCCAGGCTGCCGACCTGGCTGCGCCGCCATGGCGTGCTGTGGAGCGTGCAGTTCGCCTACATGGCCGAATACCGGGTGGAGATTGCCCTCTGGGCCCTCTCCGGAGTGCTGCCCTTCATCATGCTGGCGGTGTGGAGCACCGCAGCGGTGCCCGACCTCGGGCTCAGCTCCGCTGCCCTGGGGCGCTACTTCCTCAGCGCCTTTGTGGTGCGCCAGTTCACCGTGGTGTGGGTGGTGTGGCAGTTCGAGGAGGACAGCATCCAGGGGCGGCTCTCCCCCTACCTGCTCCAGCCCCTGCACCCCCTCTGGCGCTACGTGGCGGCCCACCAGGCCGAGCAGGCCACCCGCCTGCCCTTCGTGATGCTGATCATCACGGTGTTTTTCCTGCTGCAGCCCGCCAGCTTCGGCTGGCCGGGGGTGCCGCGCTTGCTGCTGGGTCTGCTGGCGGTGGGCCTGGCCTTTGCCATCAACTTTCTGCTGCAGAGCCTGATCGCCTGCCTCTGCTTCTGGACCGAACGGGCCAGTGCCCTCGAGCGCCTGCTCACGATTCCCTACCTGTTCCTCTCCGGCCTGGTGGCACCGCTGCAGGCCTTCCCGCCGCCCCTGCAGCACCTGGCCCTGCACACCCCCTTCCCCTACCTGATCGCCTTTCCGGCCCAGCTGCTGGCGGCGGAGCCCATGGGGGCTGGCCAGGTCTTCAGCCTGGCCGGGGGGTTTGCCGCCATGGGCCTGTGGATTGCCCTGTTGTTGCCGTTGCTGGTGCTGCTGTGGCGCCGGGGTGTGAGGCGCTACGGCGCCATGGGGGCCTGAGCCGTGCTGGGTTCCTGTTGGCTGGGGCGCTACCTGCGCACGCTGCGCCGCTTCTGGGGCACGGCCCTGGCCAGCCAGCTGGAATACCAGCTCAATGCCCTGATCGAGCTGGTGGCGATGCTGGCCAGCCTGGGGGGCAGCCTGCTGGTGCTCTGGCTTTTTTACCGCCAGGGGGTGGAGCTGGGCGGCTGGAGTTGGCATGGGGCCCTGGTGGTGCTGGGGGCCTACACCTGCCTGAATGGGCTCACCAGCACCCTGCTGCAGCCCAACCTCAGCCGCATCGTGACCCATGTGCAGGAGGGCACCCTCGACTTCGTGCTGCTCAAGCCGATTGACAGCCAGTTCTGGCTGTCCCTGCGCACGGTGAGCCCCGCTGGGCTGCCGGAGCTGTTGCTGGGGCTGGCCCTGATGCTTTGGGCGGCGGTGGCCGACCAGGGACGCCTGAACCCCCAGGCCGTGCTGGCGACGGCGCTGGTGCTCGGGGCTGCCGCCTTGACCCTCTATTCCCTCTGGTTTGTGCTGGCCACAACGGCGATCTGGTTTGTGAAGACCTGGAATGCCACCGAGGTGCTGCGGGCGGCCCTCAGCGCCGGTCGCTATCCGATCAGTGCCTTTCCAGCCGGCCTGCGGCTGCTGTTCACCCTGGTGTTGCCCGTGGCTTTCCTCACCACCGTGCCGGCGGAGGTCCTGCTGGGTCGCAGCAGTGGGGCCTGGGTGCTCGCCAGTGCTGGTGTGGCCCTCACCATGCTGACCATCAGCCGCCTGTTCTGGCGGCTGGCGCTGCGCTATTACACCTCCGCGTCGAGCTGAACCGATGGCATGTCCCCACTGCGGCAGTTGGTCGGTGAAGGCGGATCGCTCCCTGGCTGGCCGGATGGTGTGCGGCCGCTGCGGCCGGGCCCTGGGTCCCGCCGCCCAGCGCCCTGGGCCCCGGCGCCGCGGCGCCGTTCCGGGGGTCGCCAGCCCCTGGCGCTGGCTGCTGCTGCTCGTGGCGGTGTCGGCCCTGCTGGCCTGGTTGGCCGCCCCCCAGCCGCAACGCTCCCCTACCCCCGGACGCCCGCAGCCGGCCCCCACCGGACGATGGCGCTAGTGACGGCGGTCGAGATGGCGAATCCTGGGGCGCCCGGGGCCATGGCCCGGCCCCTGCTGGTGGGCTACTACGGCGAACACAATCTGGGGGATGACGCCCTCCTGGAGGTGCTGCTGAGCCAACTGCCGGCGGCGGCCCAGCCCACGGTCACGGCCCGTGATCAGGCCGAGGTGCGGGCTCGCTTTGGCGTGGCCTGCGTCGATCGCACCCAATTCCGCCAGGTGCTGGCGGCCCTGGGGCCCGCAACGGCCCTGGTGCTGGGTGGCGGCAGCCTGCTGCAGGACAGCACCAGCCTCCGCAGCCTGCTCTACTACGCGGCCCTGATCCTGGCGGCCCGGCTCCAGGGCAAGCCGGTGGTGCTCTGGGCCCAGGGGCTCGGACCGCTGCGGCGCCGGCGCAGCCGGTTGCTGGTGCGGGCCCTGTTGGCCCAGGCCCGGGCCTGCAGCTGGCGGGATCCCGATTCGGCCCGGTTGGCCCGCCAGCTGGGCTGGAAGCCCACGGCTGCCCAGCTGGCCGCTGTTGCCACTGAGCCGGGGGTGGGCAGTGATCCGGTCTGGGCCTTTCCCCGCCAACCCTGGCATGGCCAGGGCGGGCCGATCGTGCTCTGCCTCCGCCCCACGGCCCAGCTGCAGGGCGAAGCCTGGAGGCCCTGGCTGGCGGCCATCGATCAGCTGGCCCCCGAGCGGCAGGTGCTCTGGTTGCCCTTCCACGCCCACCAGGATCGGGGCCTGCTGGCCAGGTTGCAGCGCCAGGGCCTGCTCAGCCCGGCCCTGGCGGCCCGCAGCCGCGAACTGCAGCCCACCAGCCCCCAGGAGGCCATGGCGGTGTGCGCCAGCGGTGGGCTGGTGCTGGCGATGCGCCTGCACGGCCTGATCCTGGCGGCCGTGGGCGGGGCCCCTGTGGCGGCCCTCAGCTACGACCCCAAGGTGCAGGCGGCGGCCACCGCCCTGGGCTGCCCGGTCCACGATCTGGCCGCCCAAGCTGGCGTCAGCGAGCTGCTGGGGGCCTGGCGGGCCTGCCTGGACCGACCGCCGCCCCAGGATCGCCTCATGGCGCTGCAGCAAGGGGGCGAGGTGCATCGGGCCCTGCTCGCAAGCCA